>JAEWGQ010000095.1 GCA_023388235.1 Actinomycetes bacterium
GGCCGGTCCGTGGTGGTGCTCGCCTACGACGACGGCATCGCGTTCGCGACCGAGAACCCGTCCCGCGCGCTGCACAAGGTGTCCGAGATCTACGACCGCATCGCCTTCGCGGCGGTCGGCAAGTACAACGAGTTCGAGAACCTGCGGGTGGCGGGCGTGCGGTACGCCGACCTGCGCGGCTACTCCTACGACCGCCGGGACGTGAACGCCCGGGGCCTGGCGAACGCGTACGCGCAGACGCTGGGCACGGTGTTCACCACGGAGTCCAAGCCGCTGGAGGTCGAGATCGTCGTGGCCGAGGTCGGCGCCGACGCCGCGACCGACCAGATCTACCGGCTGTCCTACGACGGCTCCGTGGCGGACGAGCGCGGGTTCGTCGTCATGGGCGGGCAGGCGGAGCGGCTGCGCGACGAGGTCGCGGGCGCGTGGGTGCCCGGCATGGCGCTGGGCGACGTGCTGGCGCTGGCGGTGCGGGTGCTGGGTGCGCCGGCCGACGGCGCGGACGAGGACGACCGGCGCGTCATCCCGGCCGCGCAGCTCGAGGTCGCGGTCCTGGACCGCACGCGGCCCCGCCGGGCGTTCCGGCGGCTGTCCGGGGTGGTCCTGGAGGACCTCCTGGCCTCGGCCGCCGTCCCGGACCAGCCCTGAGGGAGCGCGCACCATGGACCGACGGATCTTCGGGCTGGAGACGGAGTACGGCGTGACCTGCGCCGCCGAGGACGGGCGCGGCCTGTCGGCGGACGAGGTCGCCCGGTACCTGTTCCGCAAGGTGGTGGCGTGGGGCCGGTCGTCCAACGTGTTCCTGCGCAACGGCTCGCGGCTGTACCTCGACGTCGGCTCGCACCCGGAGTACGCGACGGCGGAGTGCGACGACTGGCGCCAGCTCGTCACGCACGACCGCGCGGGCGAGCGGATCCTCGAGGGGCTGGTGGCCGACGCGCAGCAGCGGCTGGAGCACGAGGGCCTGTCCGGGCGGATCCACCTGTTCAAGAACAACACCGACTCGGCGGGCAACTCCTACGGCTGCCACGAGAACTACCTGGTGCGCCGGCAGGGCGACTTCTCCCGGCTGTCGGACGTGCTGGTGCCGTTCCTCATCACCCGCCAGGTGCTGACGGGCGCGGGCAAGGTGCTGGCCACGCCGCGCGGCGCGGTGTTCTGCCTGTCGCAGCGGGCCGACCACATCTGGGAGTCGGTGTCCTCGGCGACGACGCGGTCGCGCCCGATCATCAACACCCGGGACGAGCCGCACGCCGACGCGGAGCACTACCGGCGGCTGCACGTCATCGTCGGCGACTCCTCGATGTCCGAGACCACGACGATGCTCAAGGTCGGCAGCACGGACCTGGTGCTGCGGCTGATCGAGGCCGGCCTGCCGATGCGCGACCTCACGCTGGAGAATCCGATCCGGGCGATCCGGGAGATCAGCCACGACGTGACCGGGACGCACCCCGTGACGCTGGCGACGGGGCGCACGGTCACCGCGGTGGACCTGCAGGAGGAGTACCTGGGACGCGTCCAGGACTGGGTGGCGCAGGAGACGGAGGCGGGGCCCGAGGTCAAGCAGGTGCTGGACCTGTGGGAGCGCGGGCTGCGCGCGCTGCGCACCGGGGACCTGTCGCTGGTGGAGCGCGAGCTGGACTGGGTGATCAAGTACCGCCTGATCGAGCGGTACCGCGCGAAGCACGGGCTGGACCTGTCGGACGTGCGGGTCGCGCGGATGGACCTGGCGTACCACGACATCTCCCGCACCGAGGGCCTGTACAACCTGCTGGCCCAGCGCGGGCTGGTGGAGCGGGTGACCACGGACGTCGAGGTGTTCGAGGCGACGTCGGTGCCCCCGCAGACCACCCGCGCGAAGCTGCGCGGGGAGTTCGTGCAGGCGGCCCAGGAGGCCCGGCGCGACTACACGGTGGACTGGGTGCACCTCAAGCTCAACGACCAGGCGCAGCGCACGGTGCTGTGCAAGGACCCCTTCCGCAACGTGGACGACCGGGTGGAGCGCCTCATCGAGTCCATGTGAGGCGACCGGCCCGGCCCTGGTCCCGGCCCCGGGTCCGTCCGGACGGACCCCGCGGTGCCCGTACAGTGGGCGCCGGATCTGTGCCGGACGCTGGGAAGGATCGACGTGCGACGTCTCGTGGCCGCGTGCGCCGCCGCGGTGCTGCTGCTGGTGGGCTGCTCCTCGCAGGAGCCCGAGCCGCCGGAGGTGGTCGTCTCGGGCGACGCCGGCCAGGCACCGACCGTCACCTACCGGACGCCCCTGCGGGTGACCGACGCGCTGCACGAGGTGGTGTGGGAGGGCACGGGCCCCGAGCTGGAGGACGGCCGGCCCGTGCTGCTGGACTTCTGGCTGGAGGACGCCTCCGACGCCACGCTGGTCAAGGAGTCGTACACGTCGAGCCCGACGCCGCGGATGCTCACCGAGGAGGACCTCGGCAAGGACCTGTACGCCGCGCTGTCCGGCCAGCGGGTCGGCGCCCGGCTGCTGCAGATCAGCCCGGCGTCGTCGGCGAGCGCGTCGTCCTACCCGACGGTCACGGTGCTGGACGTGCTGCCGGTGCGGGCGGACGGCGAGCCCGTGCAGCCGCGCGAGGGCATGCCCGCCGTCACGCTGGACGCCGACGGCGCGCCGTCGATCGCGCCGACCGGCACCGAGCCGCCGGCCGACCTGGTGGTGCAGCCGCTGATCCGCGGGACGGGCGACCAGGTGGCCGAGGGCGACGTCATCACGGTGCAGTACACCGGGTTCGTCTGGGCCACGGGCGAGCCGTTCGACTCGACGTGGACCAACGGCAGCCCGCAGACGTTCTCGCTGTCCGACGTGCCGTCGTGGTCCGAGGCCCTGGTGGAGCAGTCCGTCGGCAGCCAGGTGATGGTGGTCGTGCCGCCGTCCTACGGGCTGGGCGCCACGGACAGCGAGGAGCTCGCCGGCCAGACCATCGTGTTCGTCATCGACCTGCTGGCGACGCGCGCCCCGGCGGCGGACGCCGCGGGCGGCGCGAGCACCGCCGCGCCCGAGGGGGAGTAGCCGTGTCCGTGGCCCTGCGGGTGATCCCGTGCCTGGACGTCGACGCCGGCCGCGTCGTCAAGGGCGTGAACTTCGAGAACCTGCGCGACGCGGGGGACCCGGTCGAGCTGGCCCGGCGGTACGACGCCGAGGGCGCGGACGAGGTGACGTTCCTCGACGTGTCGGCATCGTCCTCGGACCGGCAGACCACGTACGACGTCGTGCGCCGCACCGCCGAGCAGGTCTTCGTGCCGCTCACGGTCGGCGGCGGCGTGCGCTCGACGGACGACGTGGACCGGCTGCTGCGCGCCGGCGCCGACAAGGTCGGGGTCAACACGGCGGCGATCGCCCGCCCGGAGCTCATCGCCGAGATCGCCGAGCGGTTCGGCAGCCAGGTGCTCACGCTGTCGGTGGACGCCCGGCGGGTCACCGGCGACACGCGCACGGACTCCGGGTACGAGGTCACGACGCACGGCGGCCGGCGCGGCACCGGCATCGACGCGGTGGCGTGGGCGGCGCGGGCGGCCGAGCTCGGGGCCGGCGAGATCCTGCTCAACTCGATGGACGCCGACGGCACGACGGCCGGGTTCGACCTGGGGATGCTGCGCGACGTGCGGCGCGAGGTGCGGATCCCGCTGATCGCGAGCGGCGGGGCCGGGACGGTCGAGCACTTCGCGCAGGCCGCGGAGGCCGGGGCGGACGCGGTGCTCGCGGCGAGCGTGTTCCACTTCCGGACGCTGACCGTCGGCGCGGTGAAGGAGCACCTGCGGGCCCGGGGGTTCGAGGTCCGCTGAGCCGCCGGCGGGCGGACGGGCGCGCGGGGTGCACGCCGGGGCCCGGGCACGGCACGATGGGGCGATGCAGCGCATCGGACTGACCGGGGGGATCGCGGCGGGCAAGTCGGTCGCCGCGCAGCGGCTCGCGGAGCGCGGGGCGGTGGTGCTCGACTACGACGTCCTCGCGCGGGAGGCGGTCGCCCCCGGCTCGCCGGGGCTCGCGGACGTGGCCGAGGCGTTCGGCGCGGGGGTGCTCGCGGCCGACGGGACGCTGGACCGGCCCGCGCTGGCGGCCGTGGTGTTCGCGGACGACGCGGCGCGCGCCCGGCTGAACGGCATCGTGCACCCCGTGGTGCGCCGGCTGGCCGCCGAGCGGGAGGCCGCTGCCGCCGCCGCGGACGCGGGCGCCGTCGTGGTGCACGACGTGCCGCTGCTCGTCGAGTCGGGTGCCGCGGGCACGTTCCACCTCGTGGTGCTGGTCGAGGCCCCGGCGGTGCTGCGCGTCGAGCGCCTGGTGCGCTCGCGGGGCATGGACCGCGGCGAGGCGGAGCGGCGGATCGCCGCCCAGGCGCCGGACGAGGACCGGCGCGCCGTCGCGGACGTCGTGCTGGACGGGTCCGGCGCGCCCGAGGACCTGCAGGCGCAGGTGGACGCGCTGTGGGACCGGCTCGCCGCGGAGCGGGACGACGAGCAGGAGGTGGACGCCCCGTGACGACGGTGCTGCTCACGGCGTTCGAGCCGTTCGACGGGCAGCCGGTGAACGCGTCGGCGGCGGCGGTGCGCCGGGTCGCCGCGGGGTGGGACGAGGCCGGCGACGGCGCCGCCCTCGTCACCGCGCTGCTGCCGGTGTCGTTCGCGCGGGCGCCCCGGGTCCTCGCGGGGCTGCTCGAGCAGGTGCGCCCGGACCTCGTCGTGTGCGTGGGCGAGGCGGGCGGCCGGGCGGCGGTCGGCGTCGAGCGGGTGGCGCTCAACGTGCAGGACGCGCGGATCCCGGACGAGGACGGGGCGCAGCCGGTCGACGTGCCCGTCGTCGCGGGCGGGCCCGTGGCGCACCTGTCGACGCTGCCGGTCAAGGCGTGCCTGGCGGCGGTGCGGGACGCGGGCGTGCCGGGCGAGGTGTCGAACACCGCCGGGACGTACGTGTGCAACACGGTGGCCTACGCGCTGGCGGACCACCTGGCGGCGGGGCTGCTGCCCGGGGCGCGCGGCGGGTTCGTGCACGTGCCCCGGCTGCCGGAGCAGGTGCCGGACGGGACGCCGGCGCTGGACGCCGCGGACTCGGCCGCCGGGCTGCGGGCGGTGCTCCGCGCGGCGCTCGGCACCCGCGAGGACGTCGTGCTCGCGGCGGGCGCCCTGGCCTGACCGCAGCGGGCGCCTTGGCCCGACCGCCGGGGCCGCCCCGGCCCGACCGCCCCACGCCCTGGGCGAACCGCCGGGGCGGGTGTCGGACCCTCGTCGTACCGTGGACGCATGCGTCCCGTGACCGACCTGCAGCGCACCGTCGCCCCGTTCGAGGTGGTGTCCGACTACCAGCCCTCCGGCGACCAGCCCGCGGCGATCGCGGAGCTCGCGAAGCGCATCCGGGCGGGGGAGAAGGACGTCACGCTGCTGGGCGCGACCGGCACCGGCAAGTCCGCGACCACGGCGTGGCTGATCGAGAAGCTGCAGCGCCCCACCCTGGTGATGGCGCCGAACAAGACGCTGGCCGCGCAGCTCGCGAACGAGTTCCGCGAGCTGCTGCCGAACAACGCCGTCGAGTACTTCGTGTCGTACTACGACTACTACCAGCCCGAGGCGTACATCGCGCAGACGGACACCTACATCGAGAAGGACTCGTCGATCAACGACGAGGTCGAGCGCCTCCGGCACTCCGCGACGTCCTCGCTGCTGACCCGCCGCGACGTCGTGGTGGTCGCGTCGGTGTCCTGCATCTACGGCCTCGGCACCCCGCAGGAGTACGTGGACCGCATGGTCACCCTGGACGTCGGCGACCAGGTGGACCGCGACCAGCTGCTGCGGCACTTCGTGTCGATGCAGTACTCCCGCAACGACATGGCGTTCACGCGCGGGACGTTCCGCGTGCGCGGCGACACCGTCGAGATCATCCCGGTGTACGAGGAGCTCGCGATCCGGATCGAGTTCTTCGGCGACGAGATCGAGGCCATCCAGACGCTGCACCCGCTCACCGGCGACGTCGTGCGCGACGAGCGGCAGGTGCACGTGTTCCCGGCCACCCACTACGTCGCCGGTCCCGAGCGCATGGAGCGCGCGATCACGGGCATCGAGCACGAGCTCGAGGAGCGCCTGAAGGACCTCGAGCGGGCGAACAAGCTGCTCGAGGCCCAGCGCCTGCGCATGCGCACCACCTACGACATCGAGATGATGCGCCAGATCGGCTCGTGCTCCGGCATCGAGAACTACTCGCGGCACATCGACGGCCGCGCCCCGGGCAGCGCACCGAACACCCTGCTCGACTACTTCCCCGAGGACTTCCTGCTCGTCATCGACGAGTCGCACGTCACCGTGCCGCAGATCGGCGCGATGTACGAGGGGGACATGTCCCGCAAGCGGAACCTCGTCGACTTCGGCTTCCGGCTGCCGAGCGCGATGGACAACCGGCCGCTGCGCTGGGAGGAGTTCGTCGAGCGCATCGGCCAGACCGTCTACCTGTCCGCGACGCCGGGCGACTACGAGCTGTCGATGTCCGACGGCGTGGTCGAGCAGATCATCCGCCCCACCGGCCTGGTGGACCCGGAGGTCGTCGTCAAGCCGACGAAGGGCCAGATCGACGACCTGCTGGACGAGATCCGCACCCGCGTCGAGAAGGACGAGCGCGTGCTGGTGACGACCCTCACCAAGAAGATGGCGGAGGACCTCACCGACTACTTCCTCGACAAGGGGGTGCGGGTCCGCTACCTGCACTCCGAGGTGGACACGCTGCGCCGCGTCGAGCTGCTGCGCGAGCTGCGCCTCGGCGAGTACGACGTGCTGGTCGGCATCAACCTGCTGCGCGAGGGCCTGGACCTGCCCGAGGTCTCGCTGGTCGCGATCCTCGACGCGGACAAGGAGGGCTTCCTCCGGTCCGGCAAGTCGCTCATCCAGACGATCGGCCGCGCCGCCCGCAACGTGTCGGGGCAGGTGCACATGTACGCGGACAAGATCACGCCCGCCATGGAGCAGGCCATCGAGGAGACCAACCGCCGCCGCGAGAAGCAGATCGCGTACAACACCGAGCGCGGCATCGACCCGCAGCCGCTGCGCAAGAAGATCGGCGACATCACCGACCTGCTGGCCCGGGAGGACGCCGACACCGCCGAGCTGCTCGGTGGCGCCGGGCGGCAGGCGAGCCGCGGAAAGGCGCCGGTCCCGGGCCTCGGGTCGAAGGCGCAGCCCGCGACCGAGCGCACCAGGCTCGCGGGCGCCGCGGCCGGCGAGCTCGCGGACCTCATCCAGGAGCTCACGGACCAGATGCACGCCGCGGCCGGGGAGCTACAGTTCGAGCTCGCGGCGCGGCTGCGGGACGAGATCTCCGGCCTGAAGAAGGAGCTCCGCCAGATGCACGCCGCGACCGCCTGACCGGCGTGACGCGCGGCACGGCGCGTCACGGGCTGTGCGCCTGGGACCGATGACCTATGCTTGCGCACGCAGTGGAGGGGAGTATCCCGACACGACGCCCCCGTCATCACGGTCGCCTCCGTAGCCGGCCCGGGGTCGTCGGCCCGGCGGCGCCGGGTGGGAGAGACCTCCGGTACTCAGTCGTCTGTACCGGAGGGTGATCCATGTCCGTGGACCTGTGGGTCTGGGTCGTGACAGCTGTCGCGATCGTCGGGATGCTCGTGTTCGACTTCTTCGCCCACGTGCGCACACCGCACGCGCCGTCGTTCCGCGAGGCCGCGACCTGGTCGGCGGTGTACATCGGCCTGGCGATCGTCTTCGGCATCGGCCTGGGCGTCGTCTGGGGCTGGGGCCACGGCACGGAGTACTTCGCGGGGTACGTCACCGAGAAGAGCCTCTCGGTCGACAACCTCTTCGTCTTCCTCATCATCATGACGAAGTTCGCGGTGCCCCGGGAGTTCCAGCAGAAGGTGCTGCTGGTCGGCGTCGCGATCGCGCTGGTGCTGCGGACCGTGTTCATCCTGCTCGGCGCCGCCGCGATCGAGCAGTGGTCGTGGGTGTTCTACCTGTTCGGCGCGTTCCTCGTGTACACCGGCATCAAGCTGGCGCGGGAGAAGCACGACGAGGGCGAGCTGGAGCACGCCGGCGAGCGGAACGACGGCCTGGCCGTGACGCTGCTGAAGAAGGTGCTGCCCACCACGGAGGAGTACCACGGCGACCGGCTGACGACCCGCGTCGACGGCAAGCGCCTCATCACGCCGATGCTCATGGTGATGGTCGCGATCGGCGCCACCGACGTGCTGTTCGCGCTCGACTCGATCCCGGCGATCTACGGCCTGACGCAGGAGCCGTACATCGTGTTCACCGCCAACGCGTTCGCCCTGCTCGGCCTGCGCCAGCTGTACTTCCTGATCGGCGGCCTGCTGGAGCGCCTGGTGTACCTGAACAAGGGCCTCGCGTTCATCCTGGCGTTCATCGGCCTGAAGCTCGTGTTCCACGCCATGCACGTCAACGAGCTGCCGTTCCTCAACGGCGGCGAGCACATCGACTGGGCGCCCGAGATCCCCACGTGGCTCTCGCTGCTCGTGATCCTCGGTACGCTCACCGTCGCCACCGTCGCGAGCCTGGCGAAGACCAGGCGGGACCGCGACGCCGCCCCGGCCGCCGTGGCCGCCGCGGAGGAGCCCGTCACCGAGGAGCACTGACCTGTTGGACGTCTCGCCGCTCGTCTGGTGCGTCTCGCTCGGCCTCGCCGCCGCCGTCCTCGTCGTGGACGTCGCGGTGGTGGGCCGGCGGCCGCACATCCCCAGCACCGCCGAGTGCCTGCGCTACCTGGGGGTGTACGTCGGGCTGGCGCTGGCGTTCGCCGTCGTGGTCTGGGCGGTGTGGGGGGCGGACCCCGCGGGGGAGTTCGTCGCCGGCTGGCTCACCGAGTACTCGCTGTCGGTCGACAACCTGTTCGTGTTCCTGCTGATCATGTCCCGGTTCGCCGTGCCACGGCAGTACCAGCAGACGGCGCTGCTGGTGGGGATCATCCTCGCGCTGGTGTTCCGCGGGATCTTCATCGGCGTCGGTGCCGCCGCGATCGCGTCGTTCTCGTGGGTGTTCTACCTGTTCGGCGCGTTCCTGGTGTGGACGGCCGTGAAGGTGGCGCGCGAGGGCGTCGGGGACGACGACGCGGACGCCGAGGACTACCGGCCGCCGGCGCTCGTGCGGCTCGTGCAGCGCGTGCTCCCGACGACCGACGCGTACCAGGGCGTCCGGCTCACGGCGAAGGTCGACGGCCGGCGCCACGTCACCCCGATGCTGCTGGTCCTCGTGGCGATCGGGGCGACGGACCTGCTGTTCGCGTTCGACTCGATCCCGGCGGTGTTCGGCCTCACGCAGGAGCCCTACCTGGTGCTGATGGCGAACGTGTTCGCCCTCATGGGCCTGCGCCAGCTGTACTTCCTGCTCGGCGGGCTGCTCACCCGGCTGCGGTACCTCAACGTCGGCCTGGGCGTGCTGCTCGGGTTCATCGGCGTGAAGCTGGTGCTGCAGGCGCTGCACGAGAACACGCTGCTGTTCGTCAACGGCGGGCGGTCCGTGGCGTGGGCGCCGGAGCTGCCGTCCTGGGTGTCGCTCGCGGTGATCGTGGTGACGCTCGGCGTCACGGCCGTCACCAGCGTGGCGGCGTCCCGGCGGGACGAGCGGCGCGCGGCGGCCGACGCCCCGCGCTGACCGGCGGGCTCAGCCGGGCAGACCGTCCGCCCACGGTCCGATGACGGGGTTCCAGCCCCGCACGTCGACCTCGGCCACGACGCCGGCCACGGCGAACGGGTCGGCGGCGAGCACCGCGTCGAGCGCGTCCCGGTCCGGCTGCGCGAACACGAGCAGCGCCCCCGGGGCGCCGTCGGTGAACGGTCCGGACCCGAGCAGGCCACCGCGGTCCGCGACGCCGCGCAGGTACGCGCGGTGCTCGGGGCGCAGCTCGTCCTGCAGGTCGGTGCGGTCGTCGTAGGTGTACCGGACGGCGAAGAGGGCCATGCGGCCCATCCTGCCGCACGCCCGTGCCAGGGTGGGGGACATGATCGACGCCCCCGCCACGCTGCTGCCCGACGACCTGCTCGCCCGCGTCGCCGGGCGCGCCCCGGTGCACGACCGCGAGAACACCTTCCCGCACGAGGACCTCGCCGACCTGCGGGCCGCGGGCTACCTGGCCGCGTTCGTGCCGCGGCGGCTCGGTGGCGCGGGGCTGACGCTGGAGCAGGTCGCCCGGGAGCAGACCCGCCTCGCGTCGGCCGCGCCCGCGACGGCGCTGGCGGTGAACATGCACCTGGTGGTCACCGGGATGGCCGCGGTGCTCGCGGCGCGGGGCGACGACTCGCTGGAGTTCGTGCTCCGGGACGCGGCCGCCGGGGAGGTGTTCGCGTTCGGGAACTCCGAGGCGGGCAACGACCTGGTGATGTTCGGGTCGCGGACGCGCGCGGAGCGCCAGCCCGACGGCGGCTACCGGTACTACGGCACCAAGATCTTCACGTCGCTGTCGCCCGTGTGGACGCGCCTGGCGACGTTCGGCCTGGACGAGGCGCACCCCGACGGCCCGCGCCTCGTGCACGCCGTGGTCGCGCGCGAGGCCGGGGGAGTCGAGAGCCGCGACGACTGGGACACGCTCGGCATGCGTGCCACGCAGTCCTGCACCACCGTGCTCGACGGCGCGTACGCCCCGGCCGACCGGGTGGTCCGGGCGCTGCCGCCGGGTCCGAGCGCCGACCCGTACGTGTTCGCGCTGTTCGCGGTCTTCGAGATCCTGCTCGCGGCGGTGTACACCGGGATCGGCCGCCGGGCGCTGGAGCTGGCCGTCGCCGCCGCGCACCGGCGCACCTCGTTCAAGCACGGCGGCCGCAGCTACGCGCAGGACCCCGACATCCGGTGGCGGGTGGCCGGCGCCGCGATCGCGCAGGACGGGATCGAGCCGCAGGTGTGGGCGCTCGCCCGTGACGTGGACGAGCAGGTCGACCACGGCGCGTTCTGGTTCGCGAAGGTCGTGGGCCTCAAGGTGCGCGCCACCGAGACCGCCCGCGAGGTGGTGGACGGCGCGGTGCGCGTGTCGGGCGGCGGTACGTACTTCAGCGGCAACGAGCTCGGGCGGCTGTACCGGGACGTGCTGGCGGGGATGTTCCACCCGTCCGACGACGAGTCCGCCCACGGCACCGTCGCCGCCGCGTGGCTGGGGCCGACGGCCTGAGACGACGACGGGCCCCGGGGCGTGCGCCCCGGGGCCCGTCGGTCGGGCGGGTCAGCCGCCGATCTCCTCCGCGCAGCTCATCGCGAACTCCACGCGGCCGCCGCAGGTCCCGCCGAAGTCCTCGTACTCGCTGCCGCCCGGCGAGCCCCAGTACAGGTCGTCGCACGCGGTGCCGCTGCCCCCGGCGCAGGCGTCCCAGAGCGCGTCGAGCGCCGGGTCGGAGCCGTAGCCCTGGGCGTCGGTGCTGCCGGTGTCCGGCTCGACCGCGTCCTCGGCGCAGAGGTCGCCGCCGGCCGCCTGGCCGCCGCAGGTGTCGCCGAACTCCTCGTACTCGGAGCCCGACGGCGCGCTCATGTACAGCGTGTCGCACGCCGCGCCGTCACCGGCCTCGCAGGCGTCCCACAGCGCGTCGAGCTGCGGGTTGTCGCCGTAGGTGAACGACAGCGTCCCGGTGTCGTCGGCCAGCGACTCGCAGTAGCTGCCGCCGTCGGTCCGCCCGCCGCAGGTGTCGCCGAACTCCTCGTCGTCGGACCCGGCCGGCGCGTCGCGGAACAGGCGGTCGCACGCCGCCATGTCGCCGGACGCGCAGTCCGAGCGCAGGTCGTCCAGGTGGCCGTTGTACGCCTGGATCCCGAGCACCACGACGATGGCGATGATGATGCCGGCGACGATCTCGAGCGCACCGAGCACGATGCCCGCGATCGCGAGGCCGCGGCCCTGGGTGCCGTCCCGCTTGGTGCGGCGCAGGCCGAGGATGCCGAGGACGAGCGGCACGACGCCGAGGCCCAGCAGGCCGGTGACGAGCGCCGCGATGGACACGCCGTCGGTGCGTCCGGTCGCCGGCGGCGGGTACTGGCCCTGGCCGTAGCCACCGGGTGCCGGCGGGTAGCCGCCGCCCGGGGGGTAGCTGCCGCCGTAGCCGCCCTGCGCCGTCCCCGTGGTCGCGCCGGGCTGGCCGTACGCGTCGGGCTGGGGGTACGCGCCCGGGTGCTGGCCGGAGGGCGCGGGCTGCTCGGGGCTGCCCGGGTAGCCGGGCCCGCCGGAGGCCCCGGCGCCGGACGCCGCGGGCGGCGCGTACCCGGGCTGCGGGTAGCCGGCGGGCTCGCCGTAGCCCGGCTGCGGGTACCCGGCGGGCTGGCCGTAGCCGGGCTGCGGGTAGCCGGCGGGCCGCTGCTCGTCGCCCTGACCGGGGCGGGCCTCGCCCTGCTGGGCGATCGGGGTGGTCGGCGCGTCGCCCTGCTGCGCGATCGGCGTGGTGGGCGCCTCGGCCCAGCCGGAGGTCGGCGTCGCCTCGTACCCGGACGGCGCGGGCGCCTCGGGTCGCTGTGCCGCGTCCGGGGCCGGCCAGGTGGGCTGGTCGGGTTCGCGGCCCGGCTCGGGCGCCGCGGTGCCGTCGTTCGACATGGAGGTTCCTTCGCGTCGTGTGGAGATGTCGTGTGGGAAAGTCCGTGCGCCACTATCGCAGACGGGGTCGCCGGAGGGGCGGGGTGTCCGCACTCACCAGCCGCGGGCCCGCCAGGCGGGGAGGTGGGGCCGCTCGGCGCCGAGCGTGGTGTCCCGCCCGTGCCCCGGGTACACCCAGGTGTCGTCCCGGTAGCGGGCGAACACGCGCTGCTCCAGGTCGGTCATCAGGGACGCGAAGTCGGTCGCGGAGGTGGTGCGCCCGGGGCCGCCGGGGAACAGCGAGTCGCCGGTCAGCAGGTGCACCCGCCCGGGGACGGCGCCGGGTGCCCGGGCGCCGGCCGGCTCGGTGTACGCGAGGGCGACGGCGCCGGGGGTGTGCCCGCGCAGCGCCACGACCTCGAGGGTCACCGCCCCGACCGTCAGGGTCTCGCCGTGCGCGAGGCCGCGGGGGCGGCTCGTCCCGGCGGCCGCCGCGACGGCGTCGGCGTCGGCCTCGCC
>JAEWGQ010000111.1 GCA_023388235.1 Actinomycetes bacterium
GCCCGGCGTCGTCCCGGGCCCGTGCCACGCCGTCGACGCCGCCCCGGCCGTCCACCTCCCGCCCCGGCGGCCCCCGTCCCGGCGGTCGCGGTCCGGGCGGCCGGCGGCCCACCGGCTCGGAGACCGTGCAGCAGCGGCTGCCGCGCCTGTTCACGGTGCGGGCGCTCGTCATGCTCATCGTCGCGTCGATCGCGTTCGTCCTCGTGTTCCCGACCCTGCGGCAGTACCTCGACCAGCAGGTGCAGCTCGAGCAGCTCCGGGCCGAGGTCGCGCAGGCCGAGGCCCGCAACGACGACCTGCAGGCGGAGCTCGACCGCTGGTCCGACCCCGCGTACGTGGAGGCGCAGGCCCGGTCGCGGCTGGCGTTCGTCATGCCGGGGGAGCGGGCGCTGCGCGTCGCCGACCCGGAGGTCGTGCCGCCCGACGCCGCCCCGGAGGAGTCCGCCGGCCCCGTCTCCGGCGAGCAGGACGACCCGACCCGGCCCTGGTACGCCCGGGTCTGGGACTCCGTGCAGATCGCGGGGGTGGCCGGCACCGGCCCGTCCGAGGACCCGGCCGCGACGGGGGACAATGGGACGGCGCCGGACGACGGCACCGGGGCGACCGCGCCCGCGGGGGAGTCACCGGCGCCGACGCCCTGACGCCGACCGATCCCCGAGGACCACCGTGACCGACCTGCCCACCGGACCCGTCCTGCCCGACCCGGCCGAGGTGCCGCGGGCCCGGCACGACGCGCCCGAGGTCACCGACGCCGACCTGGTGGTGCTGCACGAGCAGCTCGGGCGGCCGGCGCGCGGCGTGGTCGGGGTCGCGGCGCGGTGCGTGTGCGGGCGGCCGCTGGTCGTGCGGACCGCACCCCGGCTCGACGACGGCACGCCGTTCCCGACGACGTACTACCTCACGTGCCCGCCGGCGGTGGGCGCCGTGAGCACCCTCGAGGCGACCGGGCTGATGAAGGAGCTCACGGGCCGCGTGCAGAGCGAGCCGGAGCTCGCCGCGGCGTACCAGCGGGCGCACGAGGCCTACCTCGCGGACCGCGCGGAGCTCGGTGACGTCCCGGAGATCGCCGGCATCTCGGCCGGCGGCATGCCCACGCGGGTGAAGTGCCTGCACGTCGTCGTCGGGCACGCGCTGGCCGCCGGGCCAGGGGTCAACCCGGTCGGCGACGACGTGCTGCTGCGGCTGCGCGACGCGTGGCGGCCGGACCGCTGCACCTGCTGACCCGCCGCGCGTCGGCGCCGCCCGGGATGGGAGGATGGCCCGCGTGACGCGTGTGGCTGCCATCGACTGCGGGACCAACTCCATCCGGCTCCTGGTGGCCGACGTCGACCCCGGCGCGGGGACGCTGACGGACCTCGACCGGCGCATGGAGGTCGTCCGGCTCGGCCAGGGCGTCGACCGCACCGGCCGCATCGCCCCCGAGGCCCTCGCGCGCACCCTGGACGCCACGCGCCGGTACGCGCAGGTCTGCACCGACCTCGGCGTCGAGGCCGTGCGGTTCGTCGCCACCAGCGCCTCCCGCGACGCCGAGAACCGTGACGAGTTCGTCGCCGGCGTGCGCGACGCGCTCGGCGTCGAGCCCGAGGTGATCGGCGGCGTCGAGGAGGCCGCGCTGTCGTTCCGCGGGGCGACCGGCGTGCTCGGCTCCCGGCACCCCGGCCCGTACCTCGTGGTCGACCTCGGCGGCGGCTCGACCGAGGTCGTGCTCGGCGAGCGGGCGCCCGACGCCGCGTACTCGATGGACGTCGGCTGCGTCCGCATCACCGAGCGGCACCTGCAGTCCGACCCGCCGTCGCCCGCGGAGGTCGCGGCCGCGGAGGCCGACGTCCGGGCCGCGCTCGACGTCGCCGCCCAGCACGTCCCGTTCGGCCGCACCGCCACGCTCGTCGGCCTCGCGGGCTCCGTCACGACCGTCACCGCGCACGCCCTCGGCCTGCCGGCGTACGACCCGGCCGCCATCGACGGCGCCGTGCTGGAGGTCGACGCCGTGGTGACGGCCTGCGACGACCTCCTGGCCCGCGACCGGGCGTCCCGCGCCGCACTCGGCTTCATGCACCCCGGCCGGGTGGACGTCATCGGCGCCGGCGCCCTCGTGTGGCGCGAGGTCGTGCAGCGCGTGCGCGCCGAGGTCGAGGCCGCCGGCGGCGCCCTGACCCGGGTCGTCACGTCGGAGCACGACATCCTCGACGGCATCGCCTGGAGCGTCGCGGAGCGCACCCGGGCCTGACGCCCCCCGGCCGAGCCTCCGGCCGGACCCGGAGGCCCCCGCCCGCCCGCAGGCCCCCGGCCCGCCCCGCGGGGACGTCCCGTCCCGCCGCGCCCGGCCCCCGGCCCGCGCGCCCTCGCTGAGTGGAGGGTTCTGCCGGGACACGCCGGGCGTGTCGGGCAGAACCCTCCCCTCACGGTGAGCGCACCCGCGCGCGTGCCGCACGGGGGGCTCCGCTCGGGGGTCACCGCCCACCCGTCGCGCTGAGGGGAGCGTTCTGCCGGGACACGCCGGGCGTGTCGGGCAGAACCCTCCCCTCACGGTGAGCGCACCCGTGCGCGTGCCGCACGGGGGGCTCCCGCTCGCGCGTTCCCGCCCACCCATGGCGCTGAGGGGAGGGTTCTGCCGGGACACGCCGGGCGTGTCGGGCAGAACCCTCCCCTGACGGGGAGCGGGCGGGGTGAGAAGACGGGGAGCGGTGCGCGAAGCGCGCGGGGAGCGGGTG
>JAEWGQ010000159.1 GCA_023388235.1 Actinomycetes bacterium
AGCGGCGGACGCCGGCGCGGGTCACGAGCACGGCGACCCCGGGCGGGGCGCCGACGTCGCCCGGGTCGAGGGTGAGCACGTCCCACGCGTCCGCCACGGGGACGTGCCCGAAGGACGACCCGGCGTCGACCAGCAGCGGCACCCCGGCGGCGCGGGCGCCGGCGTGCGCCTCCGCGACGGGCTGCCGGGTGCCGACCTCGCCGTTGGCGTGCTGGAGCGCGGCCAGCGCGACGCCGGGTGCGGCGACGGCGGCGGCGAACGCGTCCGGGTCGACGCGGCCGAGCCGGTCGACCGGAACGGTGACCCGCGCCGCGTCCGGGGTGCTGCGGGCGGCGTGGTCCGCCGCGTCGAGCACCGCCATGCGCTCGACCGCGGAGGTCACCACGGTGCTGCCGGTGCGGCGGCGCCCGCGCGCGACGGTGAGCACGGCGCCGTGCAGCGCGGCGGTGTGCGAGGGCGCCAGGTCGACCTCCTCGGTGCGGGCGCCGACCAGCGCGGCGACGGCCTCGCGGGACCCGTCGAGCAGGGCCCGTGCGCGCCGGCCCTCGGAGTGCAGCCGCCGGGGGTCGGCCCAGCCCTCGTCGAGCGCCGCCAGGTAGGCGTCCCGCGCGGCGGGCAGGACCGGCGCCCGGCCGGCGGAGTCGAGGACGGCGCGGGCGGCGGGCGGCGGGGCGGGGGTCGCGTCGGGCACGGCAGGCACGGTATCGGCCCAGCCCAGGGCAAGGCCCGGTCACGGGTGACCCCCGCCGGGTCAACCGGGGGTGATCCAGATGACACTCCGTCATCTCGTGGGCCGGAAACGCGGTTCTGGGGCCACGAGCAGCCGGTCCTCGCGCTACGCTGCACGGGATCGAGGACGAAGGTCCTAGGTGACTTCCCCGTCGGACGCCGGACGCCCGCAGGCGTCGCGGACGACGGGGACCGAAGTGGAAGGCCCCCGGTGCGTTCGCAGACCCCCCGCCGCACGAGGCGGACCCGACTGGCCGTCGCGGGACTCGCGACCGTCGTCGCGCTCGCGCTCGCCGGATGCTCGCCCGAGGCCCAGCGCGGCTGGCTGCCCGGCGACTCCGACAACGAGATCACGAACCAGACCGGCCGGATCACCAACCTGTGGGTCGGGTCCTGGGTCGCCGCCCTGCTGGTCGGCATCCTGGTGTGGGGCCTGATCATCTGGTGCGTCGCGGTCTACCGGAAGCGCAAGGACGACGACCAGCTCCCGGTGCAGCTCCGGTACCACGTGCCGCTCGAGATCATGTACGTGATCCTGCCGATCATCATGGTCGGCGTGCTGTTCTACTACACGGCGCGCGACATGACCGAGATCCAGGACACCTCGGCGGAGCCGGACCTCACGGTCCAGGTCATCGGCAAGCAGTGGAGCTGGGACTTCAACTACGTCGACTCCGACGTGTACGACACCGGCGAGCACGCGCAGGAGGTCGGCGCGACCGGCGTCCTCGCCGAGCAGCCGACCCTCTACCTGCCCGTCGGGGAGCGCGTCGAGTTCGTGCTCGACTCCCGCGACGTCATCCACTCGTTCTGGGTGCCGGCGTTCCTGTACAAGCAGGACATGATCCCGGGCCGGACCAACCGGTTCCAGGTCGTCCCCGAGGTCGAGGGCGAGTACGTCGGCAAGTGCGCCGAGCTGTGCGGCGAGGAGCACTCGTCGATGCTGTTCAACGTGAAGGTCGTCTCGCGCGACGAGTACGACGCGCACATCGAGGACCTGCGGGACGCCGGCCAGGAAGGTCAGCTGGGTCTCGAGTACAGCCGCCTGCAGGACATCCGCGTCACCGGTGAGGGTGGCGGGGACGCCGAGGGCGAAGAGGGAGCGAACTGATGGCCGCCACCGTCGAGGTCGTGCCGGGGCTCGCGCCCCGCCGGCAGACCCTGGGCCGCACGATCGTCAAGTGGGTCACGTCGACCGACCACAAGACGATCGGCTACATGTACCTGATCACCGCGTTCCTGTGGTTCGCGATCGGCGGGATCATGGCGCTGCTCATCCGCGCGGAGCTGTTCGAGCCCGGCATCCAGGTGGTGCAGAGCAAGGAGCAGTACAACCAGCTCTTCACGATGCACGGCACGATCATGCTGCTGCTGTTCGCGACGCCGCTGTTCGCCGCGTTCGCGAACATCATCATGCCGCTGCAGATCGGCGCGCCCGACGTCGCGTTCCCGCGGCTGAACGCGTTCTCGTACTGGCTGTACCTGTTCGGCGGCCTGATCGCCGCCGGCGGGTTCCTCACCCCGCAGGGCGCGGCCTCGTTCGGGTGGTTCGCGTACGCGCCGCTGTCGAACTCCGTGTACTCCCCGGGGGCCGGCGGCGACCTGTGGGTGTTCGGGCTCGCGCTGACCGGTTTCGGCACGATCCTCGGTGCCGTCAACTTCATCACCACGATCGTCACCATGCGCGCGCCGGGCATGACGATGTTCCGGATGCCGATCTTCACCTGGAACACGCTCATCACGAGCCTGCTGGTGCTGATGGCGTTCCCGCCGCTGGCCGCCGCGCTGTTCGCGCTCGGCGCCGACCGCCGGCTGGGTGCGCAGGTGTTCAACCCCGAGAACGGCGGCGCCATCCTGTGGCAGCACCTGTTCTGGTTCTTCGGGCACCCCGAGGTGTACATCATCGCGCTGCCGTTCTTCGGCATCGCGACCGAGATCCTGCCGGTGTTCAGCCGCAAGCCCGTGTTCGGCTACAAGGGCCTGGTGTACGCGACCATCGCGATCGCCGCCCTGTCGGTCACCGTGTGGGCGCACCACATGTACGTCACCGGCGCGGTGCTGCTGCCGTTCTTCGCGCTGATGACGATGCTGATCGCCGTGCCCACGGGCGTGAAGTTCTTCAACTGGATCGGCACGATGTGGCGCGGCAAGCTCACGTTCGAGACGCCGATGCTGTGGACGATCGGGTTCCTCACGACGTTCCTGTTCGGCGGCCTGACGGGCGTCATCCTGTCCAGCCCGGCGCTCGACTTCCACGTGTCCGACACGTACTTCGTCGTCGCGCACTTCCACTACGTGGTGTTCGGCACCGTCGTGTTCATGATGTTCGGCGGCATGTACTACTGGTGGCCGAAGTTCACGGGCCGGATGCTGAACGAGCGGCTGGGGAAGATCCACTTCTGGCTGCTGTTCATCGGCTTCCACATGACGTTCCTCGTCCAGCACTGGCTGGGTGCCGAGGGCATGCCCCGCCGGTACGCCGACTACTCGCCGGAGGACGGGTTCACCTGGATGAACCAGCTCTCCACGATCGGCTCGATGATCCTGGCGATCTCCACGCTGCCGTTCCTGTGGAACGTGTACATCACCTGGCGGCGCGCGCCCAAGGTCACCGTCGACGACCCGTGGGGCTACGGCCAGTCGCTCGAGTGGGCGACGTCCTGCCCGCCGCCGCGGCACAACTTCACGTCGCTGCCGCGCATCCGCTCGGAGCGCCCGGCGTTCGACCTGCACCACCCCGAGGTCGCGGCGATGGACCACGTCGAGCCGGAGCCCGGGTTCTTCGACTGGGAGGCCGAGCGCACCGGTGAGCAGGGCGTGGCCCGCGACCGCGCCGCGCACGGCGGCGGCGAGCAGGAGCAGTCCAGCGCCACCATCGTGGACGACCGCCCGCGCGGTGCCGAGGACGAGGAGGGGCGCAAGTGAGCAGGCTCGACGAGTTCGGCGGGTCCCGCCCGTCGCTGACGGGCAGCGGCGAGCGCCCGCGGCACGCCATGAAGGTGGAGCCGTACCTGTTCCTGGGCGGCATCCTGTTCTTCATCCCCGTGGGGCTGATCTACGCCTGGTGGAGCGGCGGCGAGCCCGTGGGCACCGTCGGCATCCCGCTGGTGGGCGGCCTGGTCGGGATGATCGGCGGCTACCTGCTGCTGCTCTCGCGCCGCATCGACGCGCGGCCCGAGGACGACCCGGAGGCGCTCATCGCCGAGGGCGCCGGCGACCAGGGCGTGTTCAGCCCGTGGAGCTGGTGGCCCATCACGATCGCCGCCGCGGGGGCCATCGTGTTCCTCGGGATGGCGGTCGGCTGGTGGCTGCTGGTCATCGGCGTGGCGCTCGGCGTCGTCGGCCTGGTCGGCTGGGTCTTCGAGTTCTCCCGCGGGCAGCACGCGCACTGAGCGCACCGCGCACCCGCAGCACGACGCAGGGGCCCGGCACCGTCACGGTGCCGGGCCCCTGCGTCGTTCGGGCGGGCGTCAGAGCGACGGGACGATGAGCCCCGAGGTCTGCGTGCGGGCGCGGGCGAAGCGCTCGGCCGCGTCGGCCCAGCTCACGATGTTCCACCACGCCTTGACGTAGTCCGCCTTGACGTTGACGTAGTCGAGGTAGAACGCGTGCTCCCACATGTCGAGCACGACGATCGGGACCAGGCCCAGGGGGATGTTGCCCTGCTGGTCGTACAGCTGGACGATGACGAGCTTCTCGCCGAGGGAGTCCCAGGCGAGGATCGACCAGCCGGAGCCCATGATGGTCGTGGCGTTGGCGGTGAAGTGCGCCTGGAACTTGTCGAACGAGCCGAAGAACTCGTCGATCGCCGCGGCGAGCTCGCCCTCGGGCTTGTCGCCGCCCTCGGGGGAGAGGTTCTGCCAGAAGACCGAGTGGTTGACGTGGCCGCCCAGGTTGAACGCCAGGGTCTTCTCCAGACCGGCCACGGCGCCGAAGTCGCCGGACTCCCGGGCCGCCGCGAGCTTCTCCAGCGCGGTGTTCGCGCCGGCCACGTACGCCGCGTGGTGCTTGTCGTGGTGCAGCTCCATGATGCGGCCGGAGATGTGCGGCTCGAGCGCCGCGTAGTCGTAGGGCAGGTCCGGAAGGGTGTAGTCGGCCATCAGTGCCTCTCCGTGCTCGGGTCGCGGCTCGTCCGCCGCGACGACGTTCTGCGCAGGTGGCCCGGGGGCGCACCTGACGTCTGTCGTACCACGTGCGGGGCGCGGCGGCCTGTCGGGAGACGACCGCGCCCACCCGGTCCAACGACCGGGTGGGCGCGATGATTCCCCTGGTCAGGGGCCAGTTTCCTCAGTGCCGCGTGGTGCCCTCGACGTCCTCCTGGCCGGGGGCCAGGTGCCGGGCGCCGGCGGAGCCGGCCCCGATCGCCTCGTGCTCGTCGGCGGCCGCGGGGAGGGCGTCGTGCCCGCCGTGCGACTGCGCGGCCCGCAGCTCGGCCGGGGTGACCGGCTCGACGCGGTCCTCGTAGAACACCCGGGACAGCCGCTGGCGCAGGCGGTCCTTGCGGTAGCCCTTGCGGCGCACGCCGCGCGAGTCCTCGGCCGGCTCGATCTCGAGCGGGCGCCGCGGCTCGTGCTGGACGCGCAGCCAGCGCTCGTGCGCGTCGAGGGGCTTGTGCACCTCGATGTACTCGCCGGACGCGAACCGGACGATGCGCCCGGTCTCGTGGCCGTGCAGCACCAGCTCGCGGTCCTTGCGCTGCAGCGCCAGGCAGATCCGCTTGGTGATCCAGAACGCGAACGCCGGGGCGACGAACAGCAGCACCCGGAACGTCCAGGTGATGTCGTTGATCGACAGGTGGAAGTGCGTGGCGATCAGGTCGTTCGAGCCCGCGAGGATCAGGATGAAGAACGCCGTCAGCAGCGAGACGCCGAACGCGGTGCGGAACGGGGCGTTGCGCGGGCGGTCCAGGACGTGGTGCTCGCGGTCGTCCCCGGTCGCCAGGGACTCGATGAACGGCCAGAGCGCGAGCGTCGTGAACAGCAGGCCCGGGATGATCACGCCGGGGATGAGGATGTTCATCGGCACGGTGAAGTCGCCGACCACGAACTCCCAGCCCGGCATGAGGCGCAGGCCGCCCTCCAGGAAGAGCATGTACCAGTCGGGCTGGGCGCCCGCGGACACGACGCCCGGGTCGAACGGGCCGTAGTTCCAGACCGGGTTGATCGTCATCGTGGCGGCCATCAGGGCGATGACGGAGAACACGATGAAGAAGAAGCCGCCGGCCTTCGCGACGTACACGGGGAACAGCGGGTAGCCGACGACGTTCTTGTCGGTCCGGCCCGAGCCCGGGTACTGCGTGTGCTTGTGCAGCACGACGAACAGCAGGTGCAGGCCGATGAGCGCGAGGATCAGCGCGGGCACCAGCAGCACGTGCACGGTGAACAGGCGCGGGATCAGCGCGGTCCCGGGGAACTCGCCGCCGAACAGCGCGAACGACACGTACGAGCCGAGCACCGGGATGGAGCGGGCCACGCCGTCGGCGATGCGCAGGCCGTTGCCGGACAGCACGTCGTCGGGCAGCGAGTAGCCGGAGAACCCGGCGAGCAGGCCCAGGATCATCAGGGTGAAGCCGACCAGCCAGTTGAGCTCGCGCGGCTTGCGGAACGCGCCGGTGAAGAACACGCGCATCATGTGCGTGACGATCGCGGCCATGAAGATCAGCGCGGACCAGTGGTGGATCTGCCGCATGAGCAGACCGCCGCGCACCTCGAACGACAGGCGCAGCGTCGAGGCGAACGCCTCGGACATCTGCACGCCGTCCATCGCGGCCCACGGCCCGTGGTAGTGCACCTCGTTCATGGAGGGCACGAAGAACATCGTGAGGAACGTGCCCGAGATCAGCAGGACGACGAACGCGTACAGCGCGATCTCGCCGAGCAGGAACGACCAGTGGTCCGGGAAGATCTTGCGGGCGAACTCCTTGACGGCGACGCCGATGCCGGTGCGCTGGTCGAGGTAGTCCGCGGTCGCCGCCGCGGCGCGGGCGCCGCCCGAGGGCGGGGCGCCGGCGGCGCGGGTGGGGGAGTCGACGGTGCTCATGTCAGGCGCTCCCAGAAGGACGGGCCGATAGGTTCGCTGAAGCCGTCCTGCGCGACGAGGTAGCCCTCGTCGTCCACGGTGATCGGCAGCTGCGGCAGCGGGCGGTGCGCGGGGCCGAACACGACCTTCGCGCCGTCCGCGGCGTCGAACGTCGACTGGTGGCACGGGCACAGGATGTGGTGGGTCTGCTGCTCGTACAGGGCCACGGGGCACCCGACGTGCGTGCAGATCTTGGAGAACGCCACGATGCCGTCGTACGACCAGCCCTCGCCCTGCTCGGACCGGATGTCGCGCGGGTCCATGCGGATGAGCAGGACCACGGCCTTGGCCTTCTCGTCCAGCGGGTTCGGCGCGTCCTCGAGCTTGTCGGGGATGACGTGGAACACGGAGCCGATGGTGACGTCCGCGGCCTTGATGGGGCGGCCGCTGGGGTCGATCGTCAGGCGGGTGCCGCGGCGCCACATCGTGTGCTTCGAGCGCGCGACGTTCCAGTCGCCGCCGAGGTTCCCGACCAGCGGCACGGCGATGCCGAGCGGGAACAGCGCCAGCGACGTGACGACGGCGCCCTTGAGCACGCCGCGCCGGCCGATGGAGGAGTCCCGGGCGCCCTCGCGCAGGGCCGCGACGGCCCCCTCGCGGGCGGACTCGGACGAGCGCACCGGGTGGCGCGGCTCGGACCGCTCGTGGTCGTTCATCAGGGCCTTGGCCCAGTGCACGGCGCCGACGCCGATGCCGGCGAGCCCGAGGAACAGGGCCAGCCCGAGCAGCAGGTTCGACAGGCGCATGGAGCCGACGGTCTCGCCCGGGGGCACCAGGGCGTACGCGACGATCGCGCCGATGGTGCCGAGGATCGAGATCGTGAACAGCAGGACGACCTGGCGCTCGGCGCGCTTCTGCGCGCGCGGGTCGGTGTCGCCGACGCGCGCGCGGTGCTCGTGCAGGCCCGGGTCCTCGAACCGCTCGGGGGCGGGACCGTCCGCGCGGGCGGTCAGGTCGGTGGTGGGGTCGTGGTGCGTACCCATGTCGGGGGAGTTCACGAGGACTTCGCTCCGATCCAGACCGAGGCGGCGATCAGCAGGCCGATGCCCACGACCCAGGCCCACAGGCCCTCGCTGACGGGGCCGAGGGACCCGAGGGTCAGGCCGCCGGGGGAGCCGTCGCGCTGCTCGTCGAGGTAGGCGATGATGTCGCGCTTCTCGTCGGGCGTGATGTTCGCGTCGTTGAACACGGGCATCGACTGCGGGCCGGTGAGCATCGCCTCGTAGATGTGCGTGGGGGTGGTGTCCGTGAGCGCGGGCGCCCACTTGCCCTGGGACAGCGCGCCGCCGGCGCCGACCGCGTTGTGGCACATGGCGCAGTTCGTGCGGAACAGGGCCATGCCGTTCGCGGCGTCGCCCTTCGCGGGGTCGACCATGTCCGCCGTCGGGACCGACGGGCCGGCGCCCAGCGAGGCCACGTACGCGGCGAGCTGGTCGATCTGCTCCTGGTCGAACTGCACGGGCTTGGCCTGGACCTGCACGCCGTTCATCTGCGCGGGCATGCGTCCGGTGCCGACCTGGAAGTCGACCGCGGCGGCGCCCACGCCGACGAGGGACGGGCCGCCGACGCCGCCGTCGACGGCCTCGCGGCCCTCGGCGGTCGGGCCGTGGCAGGTGGCGCAGTTGGCCTGGAACAGCTTCTCACCGGCGGCGATGTCGCTGTCGCTCGCAGCCGCGGGCGCCGCGTCGGCGCTGGCGGGCTGGGCGATCGCGTACACCGCACCGGTCAGCAGCAGCGCCAGCAGGAGCAGCACGACCGGTGCGGACCGGTGGTGCCTGCGGGCGGCGAGTGCCTTCACGGATGGATCCTCGTCTCGGGCGTGCGGGGGGCTGTGCGGGTGGTGCGGGACCGGCGGGTCGTCACTTGATCAGGTAGATCGTCGCGAACAGCGCGATCCACACGACGTCGACGAAGTGCCAGTAGTAGGACGTGACGATGGCCGTCGTGGCCTCGTGGTGCCCGAACCGCTTGGCCGTGAACGAGCGGCCGAGCAGGAACAGGAAGGCGATCAGGCCGCCGACGACGTGCAGGCCGTGGAAGCCGGTCGTGAGGTAGAAGACCGAGCCGTACGGGCTGGACGAGATGGTCAGGCCCTCGTGCACGAGCTCGGCGTACTCGAAGACCTGCCCGCCGATGAAGAACGCGCCCATGATGTAGGTGAGCGTCATCCACTCGTTCATGCCCCAACCGCGCACGTTGAGCAGCGAGCCGGAGCGCACGGGCTGGAACCGCTCGGCGGCCCAGACGCCCATCTGGCACGTGACCGACGACAGCAGCAGCACCGTCGTGTTGATCGCCGCGAAGGTGATGTTGAGCTTGCCCGTCTGGGCGGCCCACTCCTCGGGCACCGTCGCGCGGAGCGTGAAGTACATGGCGAACAGGCCCGCGAAGAACATCAGCTCCGACGCGAGCCACACGATGGTGCCCACCGACACCGGGTTCGGTCGGTTGACGCTCACACGGGGAGCGGAGGCGGGGGCAGCCGTTGCGGTCGTCACGCACGTCAGTATGGCCGAAAACGTCTCTGCATGGGTCACAAGTCCTAGGGACCCGCCGAGGTTTCTGTCACATCGTCACCTCGATCGGCGTGTTCCCGGGGCGCCGTGGGCCCCTGCGCCGGTCCGCGGGGCCGGCGTGCCAAGATGCAGGGCAGGACCGTACGTCCCGCCCCCGCACGAGTGAAGGACCATCATGGCCGCTGACCGCCTCACCGCCGGCGACACCGTCGAGACCACCGACGCACCGGGCCCGCGCATCCTGCTGTACAGCGACGACGTCGACACGCGCGCCCAGGTGCGGCTCGGGGTGGGCCGCCGGCTCGGCCGCGGCGCCCCGGACATCCGGTGGGTCGAGGCCGCGACCGCGCACACCGCGCTCGAGCAGGCCGAGGCCGGCGGCTTCGACCTGTTCGTGTTCGACGGCGAGGCGGCGAAGGTCGGCGGCATGGCACTCGCCCGCCAGGTCAAGGACGAGGTCTTCGGCTGCCCGCCCGTGCTCGTGCTCACCGGCCGGCCGCAGGACGCCTGGCTCGCCGCGTGGTCCGACGCCGACGCCGTCGTGTCGCAGCCGCTCGACCCGGTCGAGCTGCACGCCGCCGTCGCCGGGCTGCTGTCCGGCGCCCCCGCGGCATGACCGAGACGGTCACCTGGTCCGACCTGCTGACGACGCTCGTCGGCGGGCACGACCTGTCCGGGCCGCAGACCGCCTGGGCGATGGACCAGATCATGTCCGGCGAGGCGTCGCCGGCGCGCATCGCGGGGTTCCTGGTCGGGCTGCGGGCCAAGGGCGAGACCGTCACCGAGCTCACGGCGCTGGCCGACACGATGCTCGCGCACGCCCTGCGGTTCGAGGTGCCCGGGCGCGCGGTCGACATCGTCGGCACCGGCGGCGACCGGGCGCACACCGTCAACGTGTCCACCATGGCGTCGCTGGTCGTCGCGGGCACCGGCGTGCGGGTCGTCAAGCACGGCAACCGCGCCGCGTCCTCGTCCTCCGGGTCCGCGGACGTGCTGGAGGCCCTCGGCATCCGGCTGGACCAGGGCGTCGAGCGCGTCGCGGCCCTCGCCACCGAGGTCGGCATCACGTTCTGCTTCGCGCTCACGTTCCACCCCGCGATGCGGCACGTCGCCGTCGCCCGGCGCGAGCTCGGCATCGGGACGGTGTTCAACTTCCTCGGCCCGCTGACCAACCCCGCGCAGCCCGCGGCGGCCGCCATCGGCGTCGCCGACCCCCGCATGGCCGGCCTGGTCGCGGGCGTGCTCGCGCGGCGCGGCACCGAGGCGCTGGTGTTCCGCGGCGACGACGGGCTCGACGAGCTCGCGCCGACCGGCACCGCGCACCTCTGGCACGTCACCGGCGGCGCCGTGACGGAGCACGTGCTCGACCCCGTGGCCGACCTCGGGCTCACGCCGCTGACCGTCGCGGACCTGCGCGGCGCCGACGCGCGGTTCAACGCCGACGTCGCGCGCGCCGTGCTCGCGGGCGAGGCGGTCGCGTCGCGCGAGACCGTGCTGCTGAACGCCGCGGCCGCGCTGGTCGCGGACGGTTCGCTGCCCGGCACCGGAGCGGACGGCGGCGACCTGGTCGAGCGGCTGCGCGCGGGCCTCGGGCACGCGGCCCGGTCCGTCGACGAGGGCGCCGCGGCGGACGTGCTGGCGCGCTGGGCCGCCGCGAGCTGACGCCGGCCGGGCCCGCGTCGCGGGCCCGGCGGGCGGCTCAGCCCTCGATGCCGAGGGCGAACGCCTGCTCGAGGTCGTGCTGGGAGTACGTGCGGAACGCGATGTACGTCTGCGTCCGCAGGACGCCCTCGACCTTGCTGACCCGGTCGGCGATGATGTCGGCGAGCTCCTCGTGCTCCCGGACGCGGACCATGGCGATGAGGTCGACCTCGCCGGTGACGGAGTAGACCTCGCTCACGCCGGGGATCTCGGCGATGGCGGCGGCGACCTCCGGGATGCGGGCGGCGTCGGTGTCGATGAGCACGATGGCGGTCAGCATGACGCCATCATGCCGCGCCGGCGGCGCCCCCGGCGTCCGGCACGGCCGTGGCCGCGCGCGTGAACCGGTCGTCCCGCTCCGCCGGCCCGGCGGCCGCGTCCTCGTCGGCCGCCGTCCGCCAGCCCGCGGCGTGCGCACCCACCGCGTCCGCGGGGTCGGTGCGGGCCAGGGCCGAGCGCACCGGGTAGGCCCACGGCGTGCTCGTGCTGACGATCCGCACGCCGGGCCGCCCGAGCCAGGCGAGCACGAGGTCGGCCTCCTCCGGGTGCCCGGCGGGCGCGGGCGCGACCGGCGGCGGGACGTGCTCGGCGGTGACGCGCAGCGACTCGATGGCGGGGGACGGGTCGGTGCGCGGCGGCACCAGCGCCGTGCCCGCGAGCCGCCCGTGCCGCACGAGCACGACCTCCCAGCCGCCCGCGTCGGTGCGGCGCGCGGCCACGAGCTCGGCGCAGCGGGCCAGCGGCGTCAGCCGCTGGGCGCGTGCCGCCCCGCGCAGGAACGCCGCCAGCCGGTCCCGGACGTTCGCGGCCTCCTCGAACCGCTCCTGCCGCACCAGCGCCCCGATCCGCGCGGCGTGCGCGTCCACGACGCCGGCCGGGTCCGCGGTCATGGCCTCGCGCGCGTGGTCGACGACGGCGGCGTACTCCGCGGCGGCCTCGGGCCGCACGCACGGCGCGGCGC
>JAEWGQ010000165.1 GCA_023388235.1 Actinomycetes bacterium
CCGCGGGCTCGGGCCGGGCGCGCCCGCGCGAGGAGTTCACGGTGCGGCCGCGGACGATGCCGATGAGCTCCTCGACCAGCGGGTCGCCGTCGCGGGCCGCCGGCCAGGCCAGCGCGACGCGCGACGCCGGGGCGTCCGCGAGCGGCCGGTAGGTGAGGTCCTTGCGGTGGTGCAGCCGGGCGAGGGACTGCGGCACGACCAGCAGCCCGACCCCGGACGCGACGAGGGCCACGGCCTCCTCGGTGGTCGCCGGCGGCGGCAGCAGCGACGGCTCACCGGGCGGGTCCGCCCAGCCCAGCACGTCGTCCGCGGGCGCGAGCAGCGTCTCGTCGGCCAGGTCACCGGCACCCACCTCGTCGAGCGCCGTGAGCAGGTGGTCGCGCGGGAGCACGACGACGGTCGTCTCCTCGTACAGCGGGATCGCCGAGAGCACGTCGCGGTCCACCGGCAGGCGCAGGAGCGCGGCGTCGGCCTCGCCCGCGAGCAGCACCCGCCCGGCGTCCGCGGCCGGCGCGTGCACCAGGTCGAGCGGCACGTCCGCGAGCCGCTCGCGCCAGGTCCGCACCCACGACGCCGGCACCACGCCGGGCACCAGCAGCAGCCGGAACCGCCCCGGGGCGGGGTCGGCGGCGGGCTCGGGGACGGGCTCGGGGGCGGGGCGCTGCGGCATCGCGGCCAGCCTAGCCGCGGGGCCCCGGCGGGCCGGACGCACCGGGGGGCGGCGGGGTGTCCGTATCCTGGTCCGGTGACCTCCGACTCCCCGGACCGCCCGGACGCGCCCGCGCGGCGCCCGCGCCAGCCGCAGACGATGAAGCCCGCCACCGCGGCGGCCAAGCTCGGCGTGTACCTGCCGGCGACCCCGGAGGAGTTCCAGGCCGGGCCCGTGTCCCGCGAGGAGCTCGACGCCCTGCAGCGCACGCCCCCGCCGTGGCTCGTGGAGCTGCGGCGGAACGGGCCGCACCCGCGCGCGGTCGTCGCGGCCCGCCTGCGGATCTCGACCTCCGGCCTCGCGCGCGCCGGCCTCACCGACCCGCTGACCACCGAGCAGATCGACGCCATCATCGAGGAGAGCCCCGAGTGGCTGCACCGCGAGCGGGCGACGCACGCCGAGGTGAAGCGCGAGGAGCAGCGGCTGCGCGAGCGCGACGCCGAGCGCGCCGCGAAGGGCGGACGGCGCTCCTGACGCGCCCGTCCTGACCCGCCCGCCGGGCCGACCCGCCCTCCCGCGGCGGCCGCCACGCGCCTAGCCTGGTGCCTGCCGGTCGGAGCGGACGGGGCGCGAGGGGGAGCCATGAGCGTGGACGAGGACGGCACGGGTCGCGGCGCGGGTGCGGTGGCGCCCCCGCCGACCGCGAAGGTCGCCGTGGTCGGGGCCGGGGCGGTCGGGGCGACGCTGGCGTACGCGGTCCTCATGCGCGGCGCCGCGCGGGAGGTCGTGCTGTACGACATCGACACGGCCAAGGTCCGGGCGCAGGCGCTCGACCTCGCGCACGGCATCCAGTTCATGCCGATGGCGGCCGTGACCGGCACCGACGAGATCGCCGCGTGCGCGGGCGCCGACGTCGTGGTGTTCACCGCGGGCGCCAAGATGAAGCCCGGCCAGACCCGGATCGAGCTGGCGGGCACGACCATCGGCCTCGTGCGGACGCTCATGCCGACGCTGGTGGACCTCGCCCCCGACGCCGTGCACCTCATGGTGACGAACCCGGTGGACGTGGTGACGTACGCCGCGCTGCGGTGCTCCGGGCTGCCGCGCGAGAAGGTCATCGGCTCGGGCACGGTGCTGGACTCGTCCCGGTTCCGGTACCTCGTCGCGGAGCACATGGGCGTCGCCGTGCAGAACGTGCACGCGTACATCGCGGGCGAGCACGGGGACACCGCCGTGCCGCTGTGGTCGTCCGCCACGATCGGCGGCGTGCCCCTGCTGGACCTCGAGCCGCTCGGCGGGCGGGGCCCGCTGACGCCGCAGGTGCAGGAGGCCATCGCGCACGACGTCGTGCACTCGGCGTACGAGATCATCGCCGGCAAGGGCGCCACGAGCTACGCGATCGGGCTCGCGGCCTCCCGGGTCATCGAGGCGGTGCTGAACGACGAGCACCGCGTCATGCCGGTCTCCTCGCTGCTCGACGACTACCACGGCATCGGGGACGTGTGCCTGTCGGTGCCGACCCTGGTCAGCCACGCGGGCGCGGGGCGGCCGCTGCGCCCGCCGCTGTCGGACGCCGAGCTCGCGGCCCTCCGGCACTCCGCGGACACCCTGCGGGCCACCGCGCAGCAGTTCGGCCTCTGACCCGCCCGCGCCGCCCGCGCCGCCCGGTCCGACCGGTCCGCCCGGCGTCGCGCCCCGATCGGAGGCCCGGTGTCCGACTCCACCCTCAGCCTGCTGGTGCTGGGCGGCGCGGTGGCGCTGTTCGTGTGGAACCGGCTGCCCGCCCCGCTCGTCGCGGTGCTCACCGCGCTGGCCCTGGCCGCCACCGGCGTGCTGCCCGCCGCGCAGGTGCTCGCGGGGTTCGGCGACCCCGTCGTGGTGTTCATCGCGACGCTGTTCGTGCTCAGCGAGGGCCTGGAGGCCTCGGGCGTCACGGCGTGGGCCGGGCACGCGCTGCTCGAGCACGCCGGCTCCGGGCGCACCCGGGTGCTGCTCGGCGTGATGGGGCTGGCCGCGGTGCTGGCCGCGCTCGTCACGCCCAACGGCGCCGCCGCGGCGGGCGTCCCGGTGATGGTGCTGGTCGCGCGGCGCGCGGGCCTGGCCCCGTCGCAGCTGGCGCTGCCCCTGGCGTACGCCGCCAGCGCGGGCGCCCTGCTGACGCTGAGCGGGAGCCCGGTGAACGTCATCGTGTCCGACGCCCTGGCGGACGCCACCGGCCACCGGTTCGGGTTCTTCGAGTTCGCCGTGCTGGGCGTGCCGCTGGTCCTCGTCACGGCCGGGGTCGCGGCGCTGCTCGGCGACCGGCTGGTGCCGGTGCGCACGCCGACCGTGCTGCCGGCCGAGCGTCCCGGCGCCGACCGGCTGGGGCCGCGCGCCCCGTGGGCGATCGCGGTGCTGCTCGCCACCATCGCGCTGCTCGCGTCCGGCTGGGTCGCCCCGGCGCTGGCGGGACTGGGCGGGGCCGCCGCGATGGTGCTCACCGGCGCGGCCACCGTGCCGGGCGCCGTCCGGGCGGTCCCGTGGGAGACGCTCGTGCTGATCGGCGGCCTGATCCCGCTGTCGGTGGCGGTCGCGGACTCCGGCGCGGCCGACGTGCTGGCCGACGTCGTGGTGGCGGTGGTGCCGGACGACGACGGGCACCTGCTGCTCGTGGCGCTGTTCGTGCTGACCGTCGCGCTCGGGCAGTTCGTGTCGAACGCCGCGACCGTGCTCGTCGTGGTCCCCGTGGCCCTGGCGGCCGCCGAGCACGCCGGCGTGGCCCCCGAGCCGGTGCTCATGCTGGTGGCGGGGGCGGGCGCGGCGTCGTTCCTCACCCCGATCGCCACCCCCGCGAACATGATCGTGCAGGGCCCCGGCGGGTACCGGTTCGGCGACTACTGGCGGCTCGGGGCGGTGCTGACGCTCGCGTGGCTCCTCGTCGTCACGCTGCTGGTGCCCGTGGTGTGGCCGCTCCGGCCCGGGTGAACGGCGGCGGCGGTGTCGCATCCCGGCGGCGGGCGTGGCACCGTGTCGGGGCGCGCTGCCCGCGCGCCGCCCGCACGACCCCGCACGAACCCGCGCGCCTCCCGCACGACTCCCGCAAGGACCGCCCGCATGACCTCGCCCCGCCCCTCCGGCCCCTCGGGCCCCGCCGCTCCCGGCCACCCCGGCGGCCGGCCGGACGCCCCGCGGC
>JAEWGQ010000172.1 GCA_023388235.1 Actinomycetes bacterium
ATCCCGTCTCGGCGCCGGCCACCACCACGACCCCCGCGCCCGCCCCGGCCCCCGCGCCCGGGGAGCCGCCGGTCGTCGCGGAGCCCGAGCCCGAGGAGGCCGCCCAGGCCCCGGCGCTCGAGGTCCCCGCACCGGTCCCCGGGCGGCTCGCGCGGCTGCGCGACCGCCTCGCCCGCTCCGGCTCCCCGCTCGGGGCCCGCATGCTGCAGGTGCTCTCGCGGGACCACCTCACCGAGGACGACTGGGACGAGCTCGAGGAGACCCTCCTGCTCGCCGACGTCGGCGCGGGGCCGTCCGCCGACCTCGTGGACGCCCTGCGCACCCAGGCCCGCGTCCAGGGCCTCAAGGACCCGGCCCAGGTCCGCGCGCTGCTGCGCGAGCAGCTGCTCGCCCTGGTGGACCCGTCGCTCGACCGGTCGCTGGCCACCGCCCCGCGGACGGGGGAGGACGGCGCGACCGTCCCGGCCGTCGTGCTCGTGGTCGGCGTGAACGGCACCGGCAAGACCACGACCGTCGGCAAGCTCGCCCGCGTGCTGGTCGCCGAGGACCGCGCGGTGCTGCTCGGCGCGGCGGACACGTTCCGCGCCGCCGCCGCGGACCAGCTGCAGACCTGGGGCTCCCGCGTGGGCGTGCGGACCGTGCGCGCCGACCGCGACGGGGCCGACCCGGCGTCCGTCGCGTTCGAGGCCGTCCGCGAGGGCGTCGCCGAGGGCGTCGACGTCGTGCTCGTCGACACCGCCGGCCGCCTGCAGAACAAGGCCGGCCTGATGGACGAGCTGGGCAAGATCACCCGCGTCATCACGCGCACCGCCCCGCTGTCCGAGGTGCTGCTGGTCCTCGACGCGACCACCGGCCAGAACGGCATGAACCAGGCGCGGGTGTTCGCGGAGGTCGCCGGGGTCACCGGCATCGTGCTGACCAAGCTGGACGGCACCGCCAAGGGCGGCATCGTCGTGGCCGTCCAGCGCGAGCTCGGCGTCCCGGTCAAGCTCGTGGGCCTCGGCGAGGGCCCGGACGACCTGGCGCCGTTCGACCCCGAGGAGTTCGTGGACGGCATCCTCGGCTGACCGCCGCCGGGCGCCGGCGACCACCCGCTGAGACGATCCGGGCCGCGTTACACAATGTTGACGCGGCCCGGGCCGCTGTCACACCGGCGTAACGTCTGCCGCCATCCGCGGTAACCGCGGTTCAGGAACCTGATCCCCGATCCGGCCGCTCGGCTGGCGAGGGGAGAGGCGTTCCACATGGATCTGGACACCGGAGCGACAGCCTGGATGCTGATGTCAGCGTCCCTGGTGCTGCTCATGACGCCGGGACTGGCGTTCTTCTACGGGGGCATGGTGCGCGGCAAGTCCGTGCTCAACATGATGATGATGTCGTTCATCAGCATCGCCGTGGTGGTCGTGGTCTACGTGCTGTGGGGCTGGTCGATGTCCTACGGCTCCGACGTCGGCGGCCTGTTCGGCAACCCGTTCGACCAGTTCGGCCTCGCGGGCACGATCTGGGACGACTCGGGCGAGTTCGCCATCGACGGGTTCGGGGTGCCGGTGGTCGTCGGCGTGGCCTTCCAGGTGACGTTCGCGATCATCACCGTGGCCCTGATCAGCGGCGCGATCGCGGACCGCGTGAAGTTCGGCACCTGGGTCGCGTTCACCGCGCTGTGGGCCACCGTCAGCTACTTCCCGCTGGCGCACATGGTCTGGGGCGGCGGCCTGCTGTCCGGCCTGGACGAGCACGGGATCGCGGCCCTGCTGTTCGGCTGGGACGCGGAGGCCGGGGCGGCGAACGTCGCGCCGATCGACTTCGCCGGCGGCACCGTCGTGCACATCAACGCCGGTATCGCGGGCCTGGTGCTCGCGCTCATCATCGGCAGGCGCAAGGGCTTCGGCCGTGAGCCGATGCGCCCGCACAACCTGCCGTTCGTCATGCTCGGCGCGGCCCTGCTGTGGTTCGGCTGGTTCGGGTTCAACGCGGGCTCCGCGTTCACCGCGGACGGCAACGCCGGCCTGGCGTGGGTGAACACCACCGCCGCCACCGCGGCCGCCGTCATCGGGTGGCTCGTGACGGAGAAGATCCGCGACGGCCACGCGACCTCCCTGGGCGCCGCGTCCGGTGTCGTCGCCGGCCTGGTCGCGATCACCCCGGCGGCCGGCGCGCTGCGCCCGGTCACCTCGATCATCCTCGGCGTCGTCGCCGGCGTGCTCTGCGCCCTCGCGGTCTCGCTGAAGTACAAGTTCGGCTACGACGACTCGCTGGACGTCGTGGGCGTGCACCTGGTCGGCGGTCTCGTCGGCACCATCGGCATCGGGTTCCTGGCGGCCGACACCGGCCTGTTCTTCGGCGGCGGCGTCAAGCAGCTGGTCGTGCAGACCGTGGTCGCGCTGCTCGCGCTGGTGTTCGCCGGCCTGGTGACGCTCGTGATCGGGCTGATCCTCAAGGCGACGATGGGCTGGCGGGTCAGCGAGGAGGCCGAGGTCGGCGGGATCGACCTGGCGGTGCACGGCGAGACGGCATACGAGACGCTGGGCGGAGCCCGCGTGGTGACGGAGGTGAAGGCATGACGAAGCTCGTGACGGCGGTCATCCAGCCGCACCGGCTGGACGACGTGAAGTCGGCCCTGGAGGCGGCGGGGATCCGCGGACTGACGGTCAGCGAGGCGTCCGGCTACGGCCGGCAGCGCGGCCACACCGAGGTCTACCGGGGCGCGGAGTACACCGTGGACCTGGTGCCGAAGGTGAAGATCGACGTGCTGGTCACCGACGAGGACGCCCCCGGCGTCACCGAGGTGATCGTCAAGGCGGCGCAGACCGGCAAGATCGGTGACGGCAAGGTCTGGGTGGTCCCGGTGGAGGACGTCGCGCGCGTCCGCACCGGCGAGCACGGCCCGGACGCCCTGTGACCGGACGGCCCGCCTGACGCATGGCCGAGACCCACGAGGTCCCGCACCCCCGCGAACCGCTGGGGGTGCGGGACCTCCGCACGGAGCGGCTCGCGCTGGCCGCCCGCCTGTCCGGCCCCGACGCCGACGGCGCGGCGCGCCGGGCCGCGGTGTCCGACCTGGTGCTGGCGCGGCTCGCCGAGCTCTGGGAGCAGGCGACCGAGGGCCGCCCGACGCCGGGCATCGCGCTCGGGGCGGTCGGCTCGGTCGGCCGCGGCGACGCCAGCCCGGCCAGCGACCTCGACCTGCTGCTCGTGCACGAGGGCCGCGGCCGGGCCGCCGACGACCTCGCCCGGCTCGCCGACCGGCTCTGGTACCCCGTCTGGGACGCCGGGCTCGACCTGGACCACGCGGTGCGGTCGCTCGCGCAGTGCCGGCAGGTCGCGTCGCGGGACCTGCCCGCCGCGGTCGGGCTGCTCGACCTGCGCCCGGTCGCGGGCGACCCCGGGATCGTGCACCGCGCCCGGTCCGCCCTGCTCGCCGACTGGCGGTCGGCCGCCCGGCGGCGGCTGCCCGAGCTGCTCGCCTCCACGCGCCAGCGCGCGGACCGGCACGGCGAGCTCGCCTACCTCATCGAGCCCGACCTCAAGGAGTCCCGCGGCGGCATCCGCGACGCCGTGGTGCTGTCCGCCCTCGCCGCGACGTGGCTCACCGACCGCCCGCACGGGGCCGTCGACCGGGCGCACGCGCACCTGCTCGACGTGCGGGACGCGGTGCAGACCGTCACGCGCCGGCACACCAACCGGCTGCTGCTCGCGGACCAGGACGAGGTCGCGGAGCTGCTGGGCCTGGGGGACCGGGACGACCTGCTCGCGTCGCTGGCCGAGGCCGGGCGCGTGATCTCCTACGCCCTGGACACCACGGCCCGCAACGCGCGCCAGGCGCTCGCCCGGCCGGCGCGGGCGCCGGTGCTCGTCCGGGGCCGGCGCACCCCGCCGCGCCTGCGCACCGTCGCCGAGGGGCTGGTCGAGCACGACGGGGAGCTCGTGCTGGCCGCCGACGCCCGGCCCGCCACCGACCCGCTGCTGTCGCTGCGCGCGGCGGCCACCGCCGCGCGCACCGGGCTGACGCTGTCCCCGATCACCGTGGCGAGCCTGACCCGCACCCCGGCGCTGCCCGCGCCCTGGCCCCGCGCCGCCCGCACGCTGCTCGTGCAGCTGCTGGCGACCGGGCCCGCGCAGGTGCCGGTGTGGGAGGCGCTCGACCTCGCGGGCGTCGTGACGACGTGGATCCCCGAGTGGACCGGCGTGCGGAACCGGCCGCAGCGCTCGCCCATCCACCGGCACACCGTGGACCGGCACCTGGTCGAGGCCGCCGCGCGCGCCGCCGCCCTGCGCCGCGACGTGGAGCGCGGCGACCTGCTGCTGGTGGCCGCGCTGCTGCACGACATCGGCAAGCGCGCGGGCGCCGCCGACCACAGCGCCGAGGGCGCCCGGCTGGCCGGGCCCATCGCGCAGCGCATGGGGTTCCCGCCCGGCGACGCGGCGGACGTCGCGCTGCTCGTGCGGGAGCACCTCACGCTGGCCGACCTGGCCACCGGCGCCGACCCCGACGACCCGGCGACCGTCGACGCCCTGCTCGCCGCGGTGCGGCACCGCCCCGACCTGCTCGCCCTGCTGCGGGCGCTCACCGAGGCCGACGCGTCCTCCGCCGGGCCGACGGCGTGGACCGCCTGGCGGGCGCAGCTCGTCGACGACCTCGTGGCGCGGGCGACGGCCCGGCTGGCGGGTACGCTGGGACGTCCCTGACCGCCGAGAGAGCGTGAGGTTCGCGCGGTGTTCGCCACCCTGTCCGACCGACTGACGTCGACCTTCAAGAACCTGCGCACCAAGGGGCGGCTGTCCGAGGCGGACATCGACGCCACGGTGCGCGAGATCCGCCGCGCGCTGCTGGACGCCGACGTCGCCGTCCCCGTGGTGCGGCAGTTCACCGGCGCCGTGCGCGAGCGGGCGCTGTCGGCCGAGGTGTCCGGCGCGCTCAACCCGGCGCAGCAGGTCGTCAAGATCGTCAACGACGAGCTCGTCGCGATCCTCGGCGGCGCGAACCGGCCGCTCGCGCTCGCGAAGAACCCGCCGACCGTCATCCTGCTCGCCGGCCTCCAGGGCGCGGGCAAGACCACGCTCGCCGGCAAGCTGGCGCTGCACCTCAAGGGCCAGGGCCACACGCCGCTGCTCGTCGCCGCCGACCTCCAGCGCCCCAACGCGGTCACCCAGCTCGAGGTCGTCGGCGAGCGCGCCGGCGTCCCGGTGTTCGCCCCGCACCCCGGCAACCAGGGCTCCGAGCAGGACGTCGTCGTCGGCGCCGACCCGGTGGCCGTGGCGCGCGAGGGCCTCGCGACCGCGCGGGCGCGCCAGCACGACGTCGTGATCGTCGACACCGCCGGCCGCCTCGGCGTGGACGCGGAGCTCATGCGCCAGGCCGCGGACATCCGCGACGCCGTCGACCCCGACGAGATCCTGTTCGTCATCGACGCGATGATCGGCCAGGACGCGGTCGCCACGGCCACCGCGTTCCAGGAGGGCGTCGGGTTCACCGGCGTCGTGCTGTCCAAGCTCGACGGCGACGCCCGCGGCGGCGCGGCGCTGTCGGTCGCGTCGGTCACCGGCCGGCCGATCCTGTTCGCCTCGACGGGCGAGAAGCTCACCGACTTCGAGGTGTTCCACCCCGACCGGATGGCCTCGCGCATCCTCGACATGGGCGACGTGCTCACCCTCATCGAGCAGGCCGAGAAGGCGTTCGACGCCGAGCAGGCCGAGCAGATGGCCGGCAAGCTCGCGTCGGGCCAGGGCTTCACGCTCGCGGACTTCCTGCAGCAGATGCAGCAGCTCAAGTCCATGGGCTCGATGAAGAAGATGCTCGGCATGCTCCCCGGCATGGGGCAGATGCGCGAGGCCATCGAGAACTTCGACGAGCGCGAGGTCGACCGCGTCGAGGCGATGATCCGGTCGATGACGCCGGCCGAGCGGGACAACCCGAAGATCATCAACGGCTCGCGGCGCGCCCGCATCGCCGCCGGCTCCGGGACCCAGGTCTCGGACGTCAACGGCCTGCTCGAGCGGTTCACCGCGGCGCAGAAGATGATGCAGCAGATGGCCAAGGGCGGCGGCATGCCGGTGCCGGGCATGGGGAACCTCCCGGGCATGGGCAAGAAGGGCCGCGGTCGCGCCGCCGCGCCGGCCCGCAAGGTCAAGGGCAGGTCGGGCAACCCGGCGAAGCGGGCGGCGCAGGAGCGCGCCGCCGCGGACCGGGCCGCCGGGATCGCCCCCGCGGCACCGCAGGGTTCCGCGTTCGGCATCGGCGGCGCCGCGGCGCAGGAGCCGGACGCGTTCGACCCGTCGAGCCTCGAGGACCTGCAGAAGTTCCTCGGGCGCTGAGCCCGGGCGGGCGCGCTCCGTGGCCGACGTGCTGCACCTGACCGGCCCGGTCGTCCTGGACGACGACCGGGTCGCGGCCGAGGCGTGGGTGGTCGGTGGCCGTCTCACGTTCGAGCGCCCCCGGGCCGGCGCGACCACGACCCTGGCCGGCTGGGTGCTGCCCGGGCTGGTCGACGTGCACTGCCACATCGGGCTGGCCGCGGACGGTGCGGTGGACCGCGGCACGGCCGAGGCGCAGGCCCTCGCCGACCGGGACTCCGGCGTGCTGCTGGTGCGCGACGCCGGGTCGCCCGCCGACACGGCGTGGGTGCACGGGCGCGCCGACCTGCCGCGCCTGCTGCGCGCGGGGCGGCACCTGGCGCTGCCGAAGCGGTACCTGCGGCACTACGGCCGCGAGCTCGGCTCCCCGGCGGACCTGCCCGCGGCCGTCGCCGAGGAGGCCCGCCGCGGCGACGGCTGGGTGAAGCTCGTCGCCGACTGGATCGACCGCGACCTCGGGGCGGGCGGCGACCTGCGGCCCCTGTGGCCGGACGACGTGCTGGCCGAGGCGGTGCGCGCCGCGCACGCGGCGGGGGCCCGGGTCACGGCCCACACGTTCTCGGCCGAGGCGCTGGACGGGCTGCTGGACGCCGGCGTCGACTGCCTCGAGCACGCCACCGGCGCCGAGGACCGGCACATCGCCCGGATCGCCGACGCGGGCATCCCCGTTACCGCGACCCTGCTGCAGGTCGCGCAGTTCGCCGCGATCGCCGCGCGGGCCGACCGGTACCCGGTGTACGCGGCCCGGATGCGGCGGATGCACGCCCGCCGGTACGCGCACGTCCGCGACCTGCACGACGCCGGGGTGCCGCTGCTCGTCGGCACCGACGCCGGGGGCACCCTCGCCCACGGGCGGATCGCGGACGAGGCGGCCGAGATGGTCGCCGCCGGGCTGCCGGACCGCGAGGTCGTCGCCGCGGCGTCCTGGCGCACCCGCGCGTGGCTCGGCGTGCCGGGCCTGGCGGAGGGGGAGAGCGCCGACCTCGTGGTGTACGACGCCGACCCGCGGGCCGACGTGCGGGTGCTCGCCGCGCCCCGGGCGGTCGTGCTGCGGGGGAGCCGGGTCGCCTGAGCCCGCGGACCGCCGGCGCGCGCGCCCCGGGGTTGGGTGGTGCCCGCCGCGTCTGGCACAATGGCCTGCTGTACTCGGCGCGCGCGGCCCCTCTACCCGCGCGGTGCCGCGTCCTCCAGGCCCGAACCGGACCGCATGCCCCACGTGCGGACCGCCAGGGCCGCCTCGCAGACATCCAGGAGAAGACCACACCGTGGCCACCAAGATCCGCCTCAAGCGTCTCGGCAAGATCCGGGCGCCGTACTACCGCGTCGTCGTCGCGGACTCCCGCACCAAGCGTGACGGTCGCGTCATCGAGGAGATCGGCAAGTACCACCCGACCGAGCACCCCTCGCTCATCGAGGTCAACTCGGAGCGCGCGCAGTACTGGCTGGGCGTCGGCGCCCAGCCGTCCGAGGCCGTCACCGCCCTGCTCAAGCTCACGGGCGACTGGGGCACCTTCACGGGCGAGGGCCCGACCGAGAACCGCGTGCAGGCCCCCGAGGCCAAGGAGTCGTTCGTCGCCGAGACGAACAAGAAGCCGGTGCTCAAGCCCAAGGCCGACATCAAGGAAGCCGCTCCGGCCGCGACCGAGGCACCCGCCGACGAGGCTGCGGCCGACGAGGCCGAGCCCGCCGAGACCGAGTCGACCGAGGCCGAGGCCTCGAACGACGAGTCGGCCGAGGCGTAGTCG
>JAEWGQ010000181.1 GCA_023388235.1 Actinomycetes bacterium
TGGCCGAAGGGACGCAAGCGCCCCTCCCAGTTCAGGAAGGTTCCGGCCTTGTCGACCGGCGGCGCGACGGGCAGCACGACCTGGGAGGTCGGCGTGACCGCAGAGCGGCGAACCTCGAGCTGGACGACGAAGGCGGCGCGCAGTGCACGCTCGGCGAGGACGGGATCCGGGAGGTCGGACAGGTCAAAGCCGCCGACGATGGCCGCGGGCAGCTCGCCCGTGTTCAGTGCGAGCAGGATCTCGGTCAGGTCGCGGCCGGCAGCGCTCGGCAACTCGGATACTCCCCAGGCGCTCGCAACATCGACGCGGGCTTCCGCATCGCTCGCGGCGCGGCCTGAGGGCAGCAGGTCTGGCAGCAGTCCGGCCTCGAGCGCGGCGCGTTCGCCGGCGCGGCGCGGGATCCACACGAGGCGTGCTCCGCTGCGCTTTGCCAGTGCCGTCACTTCGCTGAGCAGGCCAGGCACCTGGGCGGCGCGCTCGCCAACGGCGATGATCGCGCCCGGTGCGGACAGTCGTCCAGCCAGGGCGTTGAGGTTCTCGTGCGCGGAGCCGTCCACGATCGCCGCGAGCACCTCGGGTTCGGTGCCGGGGGCGGCGGAGATGAGGTCGGCGCCGAGCTTGCGCGAACCGCGCGTGAGGTAGGGCGCGAGCGTGGAGACGTGGACGCGGCCTTCCAGGACGCCCTTGCGCAGGCGCAGGAAGACGTTTCCGGCCTCTTCTTCGGATTCCAGTGCGACGAGGAAGACCTCGGGCGCGAATTCCAGGTCACGGAAGGTGACGCCGAGCCCGCTGCCCGCGACGTGCGAGGCGAGGAAGGCGGCTTCTTCCGCGCTGTGGGCGCGGGCGCGGTAGTCCACGTCATTCGTCTGCAACACGACGCGCGCGAACTTCGACCACGCGAAGGCATCCTCCAGGGTGAGGCGGCCACCGGGCAGGGCGGCCACTCCCCCGCGCGCGAGCGCGTCCTTCAGCCCATCGGCCGCAATGGACAGCGCCTCGGACCAGGAGGTCTCGACGAGCTCGCCGGTTTCTTCGTCGCGCACCATGGGGGCGCGCAGCCGGTCCGGGGCGTCCTGCCAGGCGAAGGCGAAGCGGTCCTTGTCGGTGATCCACTCCTCGTTGACCTCCGGGTCGTCGCCCGACAGGCGACGCATGACGGTGCCATGCCGCACGTCGACGCGGATGGCCGCGCCGGACGCGTCATGCTCCGCGACGGAAGCCGTAGAGATGAGGTCGAAGGGGCGCGAGCGGAACCGGTAGGTCGCGCTCGTCAGGGCCCCCACGGGGCAGATCTGGATCGTGTTGCCGGAGAAGTAGGAGGCAAAGGTGCGTCCGGATTCATCCCGCTCGGCGGCGCCGACGGGTCCCGCGGCGAGTCCCGCGGTCAGGCCGGGCTCCCCGTCGGGGCCGGTCAGGTCCGGCGCGATGACGTGCGGCTCGGCGTGGCCGGTGTCGGCGAAGTCGAGGATGTTCTCGTCGAAGGTGCCGATTTGCGAGGAGTGCAGGCCGTGCAACTCCATGCCGGGGCTGCCGGCGCCGCGGCCCTGCAGCGCGATGAACGGATCACCGGCGATCTGCGCGGAGAACCGGGTGCAGCGTTGGCACAGGATGCAGCGGTCGCGATCGAGCAGGATCTCGGTGGACACGCGGATCGGCTTGGGGAAGGTGCGCTTGATGTCGATGAATCGCGAAGTGGCGCGACCATTGCTCATCGCCTGGTTCTGCAGGGGGCATTCGCCGCCCTTATCGCAGACCGGGCAATCCAGCGGGTGGTTGATGAGCAGGAACTCCATGATGCCCTGCTGCGCCTTGTCCGCGACCTGGGAGGTGTGCTGGGTGTTCACTTCCATGCCGGGGGTGACCTCCATGGTGCAGGAGGCCTGAGGCTTGGGCATCGGGCGGATGTTGCCTTCGCGGTCGGGCATCGCCACATCGACCAGGCACTGGCGGCAGGCGCCGGCCGGCTTCAGGAGCGGGTGATCGCAAAACCGCGGGATGTGAATCCCGGCCTGCTCAGCCGCACGAATGATCAGCGTTCCCTTGGGAACCTCGACGGTGACGCCGTCGATGGTGGCGCTGATCAGCTCGACGGCTTCGCTACCGGGTTTGGGAGTGGTCGTCGTCATCGGACACCTGCCTCAGTAAAGACGGCGGTCGCTTCGTAGGGGAAGAGTTCGCGCGCGGGCGTTGTCAGGCCTGCTTCAAACTCGTCACGGAAATACTTGATGCCGGATTGGATCGGAGTCGCCGAGGCGTCACCGAGCGCGCAGAAGGAACGGCCCAAAATGTTGCCGGCGATCTCGTTGATGAGATCGACGTCGCCGGGCTCGCCCTTACCTGCTTCCAGGCGGTGCATGATCTGGCGCATCCAGAACGTGCCTTCGCGGCACGGGGTGCACTTGCCGCAGGACTCGTGCTGGTAGAAATCGGTCCAACCGCGCACGACGCGAACGACCGAAGTGGTCTCGTCAAAGACCTGCAGGGCGCGGGTACCGAGCATGGATCCGGCGGCCCCGACGGCTTCGTAGTCGAGCGGCACATCGAGGTGCTCTTCGGTGAAGATCGGCGTGGAGGAGCCGCCCGGCGTCCAGAACTTCAGGCGGTGGCCGTTGCGCATGCCGCCACACATCTCGATGAGCTCGCGCATGGTGATACCAAACGGGGCTTCAAACTGGCCCGGGTTCTTCACGTGCCCGGAGACCGAGAAGATGCCGTGGCCGGCGCTCTTTTCGGTACCCATGGCCTTGAACCAGTCATTGCCGTGGGCGATGATGCCCGGCACCGAGGCGATGGATTCGACGTTGTTGACGACGGTCGGGCGAGCGTACAGGCCCGCGACCGCCGGGAACGGGGGCTTCAGGCGCGGCTGGCCGCGCAGGCCCTCGAGGGAGTCGAGCAGCGCGGTTTCCTCACCACAGATGTAGGCGCCGGCACCGGCGTGCACGGTGACCTCGAGCTCGTAGTCGCCGCGCGGACCGAGTCCGGTTCCGAGCAGGCCCGCTTCCTTGGCTTCGCGCACGGCGTTCAGCAGTCGGCGGTAGACGTGGACGACCTCGCCACGCAGGTAGATGAACGCATGGGTGCAGCCGATGGCGTAGGAGGTGATCGCGACGCCCTCGATGAGCACGTGCGGATCGGCCATCATGACGGGAATGTCCTTGCCGGTGCCCGGCTCGGACTCATCGGCGTTGACGACGAGGTAGCGAGGGCCGCCATCTGGCGGGGGCAGGAAGGACCACTTCAGCCCGGTCGGGAAGCCCGCGCCGCCACGGCCGCGCAGTCCCGAGTCCTTGATCTGGTTGACGACCTCTTCCGGGCTCATCTGCAGGGCTTTGGCGAATGCTTCGTAGCCCCCGTGTTCGCGGTAGGTCGCAAGGGAGTAGGGCGCATCCTTATCCCACAGGTCGGTCAAGACCGGGGTGAGGGTTCCGGGAGTGGAAAAACTCATTCGTCTGCTCCTTGCTTCGCATCGCCGTCGTAATCGGCCGACGATCCGGGCTCTCCCACGTCTTCGGTACCGGCGTAGGGATCGGCGGAACCGGATTCTGAGGGCTCCGGTGCGCGCCAGTTGTGATCGCGAGCGATCTTCAGGCCCAACAGGCTGGCTTCGCCCGCGGCCACGCCTTCAGTGGCGCGACCGTCTTCGAAACCGGCCAGCACGCGCGAGATTTCCTTGAAGGTTCCAACGGTTTCGGGACCGCGCGTGGGATGGATCGGCTTGCCTTCGCGGATGTCCTCGACGATCTGCAACGCCGAGGTGGGCGTCTGGTTGTCGAAGAATTCCCAGTTGACCATGATGACGGGCGCGTAGTCACAGGCCGCGTTGCATTCGAGGGCTTCCAGGGTGATCTTGCCGTCTTCGGTCGTCTCGGTGTGGCCGACGCCGAGCTCTTCGGACAGCGTCTCGTAAATGATGTCGCCACCCATGACCGCGCACAGCGCATTGGTGCACACGCCCACGTTGTATTCGCCGTTGGGGCGGCGGCGGTACTGGGAGTAGAAGGTTGCGACCGCGGAGACCTCGGCGCGGGTAATGCCCAGTACGTCAGCGCACAGTGCGACGCCTCGCGGCGAGACGTAGCCGTCGTAGGACTGGATGAGGTGGAGCATCGGGCCGAGCGCGGAGCGCGCGTGCGGGTAGCGGGCGACGATCTGCTCGCATTCGCCGCGCAGGGTCGCATACACCTGCTCGGGGTAGCTGGATTCACTCACCGGTCAACGCCTCCCAACACGGGGTCGATTGAGGCCATGGTGACGACGATGTCGGCGATCATGCCGCCCTCGACCATCATGGCTGATGATTGCAGGTTCGCATAGCTGGGCTCGCGGAAGTGCACCCGGTAGGGGCGGTTACCGCCGTCGGAGACCGCATGCACGCCGAGGACACCCTTCGCGTGTTCCGTAACCGAGAAGGCTTGGCCGGCGGGAACGCGGAAGCCTTCGGTGACAATCTTGAAGTGGTGGATGAGGGCCTCCATGGAGGTCCCCATGATCTCCTTGATGTGCGCCAGCGAGTTGCCCTGGCCGTCGCTTCCGATGGACAACTGGGCGGGCCAGGCAATCTTCTTGTCAGCCACCATGACGGGCTCACCTTCGCTGGCCTCCAGGCGCTCTAGGCACTGGTAGACAATCTTCAGCGATTCGTAGCACTCATCGAAACGCACCATCGTCCGGTTATACGGATCGGAATAGGTACGGGTGGGGACCTCGAAATCGTAGGTCTCGTAGCCGCTGTAGGGCTGGAGCTTGCGCATATCAAGCGGCAAGCCGGCCGCGCGCAAGCACGGCCCGGTCAGGGACAGCGCGAGCGCTCCCGCGATCGAGATGTAGCCGACCTTTTGCATCCGCAGCTTGAAGATGGGGTTGGCGGCCAGCAGGTCACGCAGTTCGCCGACATCGCGGCGCACCTTGGGCAGCAGCTCACGGATATAGTCCGTCGTGCCCGGGGGCAGGTCCTGTGCGACGCCACCGGGACGGAAGTAGGCGTGGTTCATTCGCAGGCCGGTGATGCGTTCCAGGATGCGCAGGATTTCCTCGCGGCCACGGAAGCCGATCGTCATGACGGTCGTGCCGCCCATTTCGTTACCACCGGTGCCGATGGCAACGAGGTGAGAGGCGATCCGGTTGAGCTCAGCGAGCATCACGCGGATAACCTTCGCACGCTCGGGAATGTCGTTCTCGATGCCGAGCAGGCGCTCCACGGCAAGGACGTAGCCGAGTTCGTTGTGCAGCGGGGCTACGTAATCCATCCGGGTGCAGAAGGTCACGCCCTGGGTCCAGGTGCGGAACTCCATGTTCTTTTCGATACCCGTGTGCAGGTAGCCGGTGCCGACTCGCAGTTCCTTAACCGTCTCGCCCTCGATGTCGAGGATGAGGCGGAGCACGCCGTGCGTGGAGGGGTGGACCGGGCCCATGTTGACGACGATGCGCTCTTCGCCAACGCGTTCGGCCTCGGCCGCGATATCGTCCCAGTCCCCGCCGGAGGCGGTGTATTCGGAGAGGGTGGCGTCTTCAAAGACGGGACCTGTAGCGTGCACGCTCATGAGTTGTACGACCTCCGAGTATCTGGCGGCGGGACGGTGGCGCCCTTGTATTCCACGGGGATGCCGCCGAGCGGGTAGTCCTTGCGCTGGGGGTGACCGGGCCAGTCGTCCGGCATCTCGATCCGCGCCAGGTCGGTGCGGCCGGTGAAGACGATGCCGAAGAAGTCCCAGGTCTCGCGCTCGTGCCAGTCGTTCGCCGGGTAGACCCCGACGGTGCTGGGGATGGTGGCGTCGCCGTCCGGGACGGCGACCTCCAGGCGCAGGCGGCGGCCGTGGGTGACCGACACCAGGTGGTACACGGCGTGCAGCTCGCGGCCGGCGTCGTGCGGGTAGTGCACGCCCGAGACCCCGAGCGACAGCTCGAAGCGCAGGTCCTGGTCGTCGCGCAGGTGCTGCGCGACCTCGACCAGGTGCTCGCGGACGATGTTCAGGGTCAGCTCGCCGCGGTCCACGACGACGGCCTCGACCGCGTTCGCGTACCCGGTGCCCGACGCGTCGAGCAGCTCGGCCAGCACGTCCACGACCTCGTCGAACCAGCCGCCGTACGGCCGCTCGCTCGGGCCGGGCAGCGCCACGGTCTGCACCAGGCCGCCGAACCCGGACGTGTCGCCGGTGCCGTGCACGCCGAACATGCCGTGCCGGACCTGCACCACCTCGAGCGGCAGCGCGCGGTCGGCGGGCACGTTCTGCGAGCCCGCCTCCAGCGCCGTCTCGCTCGTGCGCTGCGCGCCGGCGTCGGCCGAGGCGGCGTCGCCGGCCTTCGCGGCCGCGGCGGCGTCGCGCTTCTCGTCGGTCATCGCAGCAGTCCCGTCATGTGCGAGGTGGGGGTGGCCTGCAGGGCGGCGGCCTCGACCTTGCGCGCGATCTCGGCGCGGTCGCGGCCCAGCGGCTCGTTCTTGATCTGCTCGTGCAGCTCGAGGATCGCGTTGATGAGCATCTCCGGCCGCGGCGGGCAGCCCGGCAGGTAGATGTCCACCGGCACGACGTGGTCGACGCCCTGCACGATCGCGTAGTTGTTGAACATGCCGCCGCTGCTGGCGCACACGCCCATCGACAGCACCCACTTGGGCTCGGCCATCTGGTCGTAGACCTGGCGCACCACCGGGGCCATCTTCTGGCTGACGCGGCCGGCCACGATCATGAGGTCCGACTGGCGCGGGGACGCCCGGAACACCTCCATGCCGAACCGGGAGATGTCGAACCGGGACCCGCCCGTCGCCATCATCTCGATCGCGCAGCACGCCAGGCCGAACGTCACCGGCCACAGCGACGCCTTGCGGACCAGGCCGGCGAGCGTCTCGACGGACGTCAGCAGGAAGCCCGAGGGAGCCTCTTCGATACCCATGTCAGTCCTCGTCCCACTCCAGGCCGCCGCGGCGCCACTCGTACACGAACGGCACCGTGATCAGCGCCAGGAACCCCACCATCGCCACCAGGCCGAACACGGCGAGCTCGGTGAAGCTCACGGCCCACGGGTAGAGGAAGACGACCTCGATGTCGAAGATGATGAACGTCATCGCCACCAGGTAGTACTTCACCGGGAAGCGGCCGCCGCCCACGGCGTGCGGGGTCGGCTGGATGCCGCACTCGTAGGCCTCGAGCTTCGCGCGGTTGTAGCGCTTCGGGCCCAGCACGGCGCTGGCGGCGAGGCCGCCGACCGCGAGCACGGCGGCGATCCCCATCATGACGAGGAGGGGGATGTAGGGGTTGGTCATCGGTTGCTCTCCCGAAGGGGGGTGGAGTGCGGTCCGTGGGCGGGGGCGCGGCGGGCGGGGCCGTCCGTCAGGGCGGCGCCGTCACGACGCCGGCGCCAGCCGCGCGAGTGCCGCGATGGTGCGGTCGGCCCAGTCGCCGCCGTGCGGCTCGTAGCAGTCCGCCAGCAGCTTGTGGGTCAGCTTCATGACGGTCGGCCGGGGCAGGCCGTACCGCGTGCAGACCCGCATCACCTGCGGGTGCTCGATCAGCTTCACGAACACCCGGCCGAGCGTGTAGTACCCGCCGAGGTCGTCCTTCATCCGGGCACCGTACGTCGCCAGGGCCCGCTCGCGCCCGGCGGCGGTGCCGCGCGCCGCGGCCTGGACGATGGCGTCCGCCGCGACCCGGCCGGCCTGCAGGGCGTACGCGATGCCCTCGCCGTTGAACGGGCTGACCATGCCGGCCGCGTCGCCGACCAGCATGAGGCCGCGGCCGTACAGCGGGCCGCGGTTGAACCCCATCGGCAGCGCGGCCCCGCGGACGGGGCCGACCTGGTTCTCCTCGGTGAACTCCCACTCGGCGGGGGCGTTCGCCATCCACTTCGCGAAGAGGTCCTTGTAGTCGACCTTGGTCGCGGCGGCGGTCGAGGACACCGAGCCGAGGCCGACGTTGGCGGTGCCGTCGCCGAGCGAGAAGATCCAGCCGTAGCCGGGCATGAGGTTCGACGCGTGGGGGACGCCGTCCCAGAGCTCGAGGTGGCTCTCCATCCACGGGTCGTCGTGCCGCGGGGTGCGGAAGTACGTGCGCACGGCCACCCCCATCGGCCGGTCCGCGCGCTTCTCGAGGCCCATGCCGGTGGCGAGCCGGGCGGAGACGCCGTCGGCGGCGATCACGACGGGGGCGCGGTAGGTCACGGGGTCGCCCGCGCGGCGGCCGTCGGCGTCGACCGGGCGCGCCTGCACGCCGACCACGCGGCCGGTGCGCTCGTCCAGCAGCGGGCCGGTGACGTTGGTGCGCTCCTGCACCTTGGCGCCGGCGGCGCGGGCGTGCTCGAGCAGCAGGTGGTCGAGCGACATGCGGGAGCGGGCGAGGCCGTACGACGGGTACGAGGACAGCTCCGGCCAGGGCAGCTCGACGACGTGGCCGCCGCCCAGCACGCGCAGGCCGACGTTGCGGATCCAGCCGTCCTCCGGGCGCAGCGGGACGCCCATGCGCGCGAGCTCGGCCACCGCGCGGGGCGTCAGGCCGTCGCCGCAGATCTTGTCGCGGGGGAACGAGGCCTTGTCGAGCAGCAGCACGGAGAGCCCGGCGGCGGCGCAGTGGTACGCCGCGCTGGACCCACCGGGCCCGGCGCCGACGACGATGACGTCCGCGTCGTCGCTCTTGCCACTGTGCACAGTTCGCCCCACTTGTGAATGCCTTCACACCCGTTTGCAGGCCGAGTCTACTGAGCGGACCAAGGTCCTGTCTGCGAAGGCTTGCCTCAGTAGCCTCGCCGGTCCCGACCAGGCCCTCTGCGGGACTTTCGTCCCACCATTCAGCGCGGCGCGGGCCCGGAATTCGTCGCCCGGTGCAGGGCCACGATCCCGCCGGACAGGTTCCGGTACGCGACCGAGCCCCAGCCCGCCTGCTTGAGCAGCCGCGCCAGCCCCACCTGGTCCGGCCAGTCCCGGATCGACTCCGCCAGGTACGTGTACGCCGCCGACTCCCGCGCCACGACGCGCGCCACCGCCGGCAGCGCCTTCATCAGGTAGCCGTCGTACACCGCGCGGAACGGCGCGAACGTCGGCGTCGAGAACTCGCACACCACGAGCCGCCCGCCCGGCCGGGTCACCCGGCGCATCTCCTCCAGGGCGCCCACGGTGTCCACCACGTTGCGCAGCCCGAACGAGATCGTCACCGCGTCGAACGACGCGTCCGCGAACGGCAGCCGCGTCGCGTCGCCCGCCGTGAACGGCAGGTCCGGGCGGCGGCGCTTGCCCACCGTGAGCATCCCCGTGGACAGGTCGCACGGCACGACCTTGACGCCCGCGTCCGCCAGGGGCTCGCTCGACGTGCCCGTGCCCGCCGCGAGGTCCAGCACCGTCTCCCCCGGCTGCGCCGCCAGCGCCTTCAGGGTGGCGCGCCGCCACATCCGGTCCTGGCCGAGCGACAGCACGTCGTTGGTCAGGTCGTAGCGGCGGGCGACGCCGTCGAACATCACGGCGACGTCGTGCGGGTCCTTGTCCAGGGTGGCGCGGGGCATGGGCCCATCGTGTCAGGTCCCCGCCCTCGCCGCCCCCACCGCCCGCGGGCCGGGAGGCGGCGGGCCGCGGCACGCCGGGGACGGTCGTACCCTGGTCCGCGATGACCAGCCCCCTCGGCGACCGCGACCGCGCGGCGTCCCCGCACCCCGAGCCGCTCGTGGTGCGCACCGTCGCACTCGACGCCCCCGACGACCTGCTCTCGCTGCTCCCCGAGGACGCCCCGCTCACGTGGGTGCGGCGCGGGGACGGGCTGGTCGGCTGGGGCGAGGCGGCGCGCGTGGAGGTGGCCGGCGCCGGCCGGTTCGCCGACGCCGAGCGCGCGTGGCAGCAGCTCGTCGCGCACGCCGTGGTGCGCGACGAGGTGCGGCTGCCCGGCACCGGGCCGGTGGCGTTCGGGTCGTTCGCGTTCGACGACGAGTCCGCGGCCGGCGGCGTGCTGGTCGTGCCGCGCGTGGTCGTGGGCCGCCGCGAGGGCCGCGCCTGGCTCACGGTGGTCGGCACGGCGGGCACGCTCGGCCCGGCGCCGGACTGGACGCTGCTCGCCCGGCACGTCGCCGCGCTGACGCCGGTCCGCTCCCCCGGCGCCGTGACGTACGGGCCCGGCTCCGTGCCCGAGGCCGACTGGCCCGACGTGGTGGCGCGCGGCGTGGCCGCGATCCGCGCCGGGGAGCTCGACAAGGTGGTGCTCGCGCGCGACGAGGAGGCCCGCACCGCCGAGCCGCTGGACGTGCGGCACGCGCTGGGCCGGCTCGCCGAGCGCTACCCCACGTGCTGGACGTTCTCCGTCGACGGCCTGATCGGGGCGACCCCGGAGCTGCTCGTCCGCTCCGAGAAGGGCCTGGTCACGTCGCGCGTGCTCGCCGGGACGATCCGCCGCACCGGCGACGACGACGCGGACGTCGCCCGCGCCGCGATCCTCGCGCACTCCTCGAAGGACCTCGAGGAGCACGAGTACGCGGTGACGTCGGTCGCCCGCGCGCTCGCGCCCTTCTGCTCGTCGACGAACGTGCCGGACGCCCCCTTCGTGCTGCACCTGCCGAACGTGCTGCACCTGGCCTCCGACGTCACCGGCGTCCTGGCCGGCGCCGGCGAGCCGGGCGCGGCGCACCCCACGTCGCTCGCCCTCGCGGCCGCGCTGCACCCGACGGCCGCGGTCTGCGGAACGCCCACCGACGCGGCGCGCACGCTGATCCGCCGGATCGAGGGCATGGACCGCGCGCGGTACGCCGGCCCGGTCGGCTGGGTCGGCGCGGACGGCGACGGCGAGTGGGGCATCGGCCTGCGGTCCGCCCAGCTGGACGCCGCCGACCCGCACCGGCTGCGGCTGTTCGCGGGCTGCGGCATCGTCGCGGCGTCCGACCCGGCGGCCGAGCTCGCGGAGTCGCGCGCCAAGCTCGTGCCCATGCGCACGGCGCTCGCCTCGGACTGACCGACCGCACGCCCGGGCACGGGACGGCCCCCGCCGCCGCGCCGGGGGCTGGCGCGTGCGACGGGGGCCGTCGGTGCGGCGGCGAGGTGCGGGCTCGCCGCCGCGGGGCACCCGGGCGGGACAGGGGACGGACCCCGCCCGGGGCGTCGGGACCGGCCGGAATCAGCCCTGGCCGCCGCCCTGCTGCTGGTGCTGCTGGAACCACTCCCACAGCTGCTCGGGCGTCATGTTCTCCAGGCCGCCGGGGGCCTGCTGGCCGCCCTGCTCGCCCTGGCTGCCGGAACCCGAGCCGGAGCCGCCGGTCGCGGTCTCCTCGCGGGTGGCGAGCGTGACGTCCACGTCGAGGGACTTCCCGTCGCGGACGACCGTCAGCGTGACCTCGTCGCCCGAGGCGTGCGCCCGGACGTAGCCGGTCAGCGACTCGGCGCCGGCGACCGCCTTGCCGTCGATCGCCACGACGACGTCGCCCTCCTGCAGGCCCGCGGCCGCGGCCGGCGAGCCGCCGGAGACCGACTTCACGGTCGCGCCCGAGCGGGTCACGCCGTCGGCGGTCGCCGTCCCGTCGCCCAGCCCGACACCGAGGAACGCGTGCTCCGCGGTGCCGTCCGCGATCAGCTGCGAGGCGATCATGTCCGCGACGTTCACCGGGATGGCGAAGCCCAGGCCGATGGAGCCGGACTGGCTCGACGTGGTCGCGATGGACGACGTGATGCCGATGACCCGGCCCTGCGCGTCGAACAGCGGACCGCCGGAGTTGCCCGGGTTGACCGCCGCGTCGATCTGGATCGCGTTGGTCACGACGGCCTCCGAGTCGCCGGACTCCGCGGTGGAGACCGGGCGGTCGAGGGCGGAGACGATGCCGGTCGTCACGGTGTTCGCCAGCCCGAGCGGGTTGCCGACCGCCATGACCGGGTCGCCCACCTCCACGTCGTCCACGTCGCCGAACGTCGCCGGCGACAGGTCGTCCGGCGCGTCCTGGATCTTCACGACCGCGAGGTCCGTGGTGGGGTCGGTGCCGACGACGTCCGCGGTGAAGATGCGGCCGTCGGTCAGCGTGACCTGCACCTTGTCGCCCTCGGCGCCGGACACGACGTGGTTGTTCGTGACGATGTGGCCCTGGTCGTCCACGATCACGCCGGAGCCCTCGGCCCCGCCGTTGCTCGTGGTGACCTGGATCGCCACGACGGCCTTCTGGACCGCCGCCGCGACGGCCTGCCAGTCCGGGTTCTCCGCGGTCGAGCCGGAGACCGGCACGGCGGAGTCCTCGGTGCGGCCGAGCGACGAGATGTCCGCGGCGCGGGGCGCCGAGCCGCCGTCGTCCAGCGCGCCCACGACGACCGCGCCGCCGATGCCGCCGAGCAGGGCCGCCGCGGCGGCCGCGCTCACGACCGGGACCCACAGGCGGTTGCGCTCCTTGCGGGGGCGGGCGCCGCCGTCGGCGGGCGTGCCGGCCGGGTCCTCCGGGCCACCGGCCGGCGGCCGGCCGCCCGGGGTGCGGAACGCGGCGAGCGGGTCGTGACCCTGCGGTCCGGCGGGCTGCTGCCCGGCGTACGGCTGCTGCGGGGCGCCCGCGTACGGCTGGGGACCGGCGTAGGGCTGGTGCTGGCCGCCGGCGTAGGGCTGGTGCTGGGCACCCGCGTACGGCGGGTGCTGCGCGGCGGGGTGCTGCGCGGCCGGGTGCTGCGGCGCGTGCTGGCCGTAGCGCGGCTGCGGCGCGGCCGGTGCGGCGGCGGGCGC
>JAEWGQ010000183.1 GCA_023388235.1 Actinomycetes bacterium
AGCCCGAAGTCCTCGAGCAGAATTCCTTCGATTTCATCGAGACGCTGTCGAAGCGGGCATACGACCACAAGTTCCGCTTCCAGACCTTCCTCGGCGCCTTCAAGTTCTACACCTCGTACACGTTGAAGACCTTCGACGGCAAGCGCTACCTCGAGCGCTTCGAAGACCGTGTCGTCATGACGGCCCTCGGCCTCGCCGACGGCGACCAGCAGCTTGCCGAGAAGCTCGTCGACGAGATCATCTCCGGTCGCTTCCAGCCAGCCACTCCGACGTTCCTCAACGCCGGCAAGAGGCAGCGCGGTGAGCTCGTCTCCTGCTTCCTGCTGCGCATCGAAGACAACATGGAGTCGATCGGTCGGTCCATCAACTCGGCCCTGCAACTGTCCAAGCGCGGCGGCGGTGTGGCCTTCGCGCTGACGAACATCCGTGAGTCCGGTGCCCCGATCAAGAAGATCGAGAACCAGTCCTCCGGCGTCATCCCCGTCATGAAGCTGCTCGAGGACTCGTTCTCCTACGCCAACCAGCTCGGAGCCCGTCAGGGTGCCGGTGCCGTGTACCTGCACGCCCACCACCCCGACATCTACAGCTTCCTCGACACCAAGCGTGAGAACGCCGATGAGAAGATCCGAATCAAGACCCTGTCCCTGGGCGTCGTGATCCCGGACATCACCTTCGAACTGGCCAAGCGCAACGAGGACATGTACCTCTTCAGCCCCTACGACGTCGAGCGCGTCTACGGTGTGCCCTTCTCCGACATCAATGTCACCGAGAAGTACACCGAGATGGTCGACAACGCGGCGATCAAGAAGAAGAAGATCAACGCCCGCGAGTTCTTCCAGACGCTGGCCGAGATCCAGTTCGAGTCCGGCTACCCGTACGTGATGTTCGAGGACACCGTCAACAAGGCGAACCCGATCGACGGCAAGATCATCATGTCCAACCTGTGCTCGGAGATCCTCCAGGTCTCCGAACCGAGCAAGTACGACGATGACCTCGGCTACGACGTCGTCGGCAAGGACATCTCCTGCAACCTCGGTTCGCTCAACATCGCGCTGACGATGGACTCGAGCAACTTCGGGCAGACCATCGAGACCGCGATCCGCGGACTCACCGCAGTCGCCGAGACCTCGGACATCCAGTCCGTGCCCTCGATCGCCCGCGGTAACGACATGTCGCATGCCATCGGCCTGGGACAGATGAACCTGCACGGCTACCTGGCCCGTGAGCACATCTACTACGGCTCGGACGAAGGCCTGGACTTCACGAACATGTACTTCTACACCGTCGCCTATCACTGTGTGCGGGCGTCGATGGAGATCGCGAAGGAGCGCGGTGAGACCTTCGCCGGCTTCGAGCGTTCGAAGTACGCTACCGGCGAATACTTCGACAAGTACACCGAAGAGGCCTGGCAGCCGCGCACCGCTCGGGTGGCCGAGCTGTTCTCAGAGGCGAACGTGCACATCCCGACTCAGGATGACTGGCGCGAGCTCAAGGCCGCCGTTGCCGAGCACGGCATCTACAATCAGAACCTCCAGGCCGTGCCGCCGACCGGTTCTATCTCGTACATCAACAACTCGACCTCGTCGATCCACCCGGTGGCTTCGAAGATCGAAATCCGCAAGGAGGGCAAGGTCGGTCGCGTGTACTACCCGGCCCCCTTCATGGACAACGACAACCTGAAGTACTACCAGGATGCCTACGAGATCGGCTACGAGAAGATCATCGACACGTACGCCGAGGCCACCCAGCACGTCGACCAGGGCCTGTCGCTGACGCTGTTCTTCAAGGACACCGCCACGACCCGCGACATCAACCGGGCCCAGATCTACGCCTGGCGCAAGGGCATCAAGACGCTGTACTACATCCGCCTGCGGCAGATGGCCCTCGAGGGGACCGAGGTCGAGGGGTGCGTCTCCTGCATGCTGTGACACCCCGGTGCGGGACAGGGGGACGAGAGCAGTTCGACACGACGATGGAGCAGTGATGGCGGAGAAGCTGAAGTTGATCGACCGCGTGCAGGCGATCAACTGGAACCGGCTCGAGGACGACAAGGACCTCGAGGTCTGGGACCGGCTCACGGGGAACTTCTGGCTGCCCGAGAAGGTGCCGCTGTCCAACGACATCCAGTCGTGGGCGACGCTCACCGAGACCGAGAAGCAGATGACCACCCGGGTGTTCACGGGCCTGACGCTGCTGGACACCATCCAGGGGACGGTCGGCGCGGTCTCGCTGATCCCGGACGCGCTGACCCCGCACGAGGAGGCGGTGTACACCAACATCGCCTTCATGGAGTCGGTGCACGCCCGGTCCTACTCCTCGATCTTCTCGACGCTCATCTCCACCCCGGAGATCGACGAGGCGTTCCGCTGGTCGGAGGAGAACCCGAACCTGCAGCGCAAGGCCGAGATCGTCCTGAACTACTACCGGGGCGACGAGCCGCTCAAGCGCAAGGTCGCCTCGACCATGCTCGAGTCGTTCCTGTTCTACTCCGGCTTCTACGCGCCGATGTACTGGTCCTCGCGGGCCAAGCTCACCAACACGGCCGACCTCATCCGCCTGATCATCCGGGACGAGGCCGTGCACGGGTACTACATCGGCTACAAGTTCCAGAAGGGGCTCGAGAAGCTCACCGAGCCGGAGCGCGCCGAGCTCAAGGACTACACGTTCGAGCTGCTGTTCGAGCTGTACGACAACGAGGTGGAGTACACCCAGGACCTGTACGACCCCCTGGGCCTCACCGAGGACGTCAAGAAGTTCCTGCGCTACAACGCCAACAAGGCCCTGATGAACCTGGGCTACGAGGCGCTGTTCCCGCGCGACGAGACCGACGTGAACGCCGCGATCCTCGCCGCGCTGTCCCCGAACGCGGACGAGAACCACGACTTCTTCTCCGGGTCCGGCTCGTCGTACGTCATCGGCAAGGCCGTGAACACCGAGGACGAGGACTGGGACTTCTGAGCCCCGTCTGAACCCGCACCACCGGACGCCCCGGACCCGCCACGGGTCCGGGGCGTCCGTCGTCGTCGGCCGCCGGCACGCGCCCGTGCACCTACCCAGGTCTCCCGGGCGGGCCGTCCGGACCCCCGGGTCCGCACTCACCGGGCCGCGGATCCGCCGGCGCCCGCCCGGTGAGTGGTCCCGCTGCGCATACGTTGCGACAGCCCACCCGGGTGCTCGCGTCAGGGGCCGTCATCCCCGCGGCCGAGCAGGCAGCCCGGGTCGGCGAGTCCGGCATCGAGGGGGCCGGACGCGGGGCGCCGGCGCCGTGACGGGCCGGCGTCCCGCACCGCTCCCTCCCGAGCATCGAGGGGAGGCCGGGGTGGTCGACGACACTGCCGCCGGCAGGGGGACCGGGCCGCGGGACGCGGCGGACCGCCGGCGCGAGGTGCTGGTCATGGCGCGGCTCGGGCTGCCGCTGGACCTGGTGGCCCGGCGGGTGGGCCTGGGTGCGGAGACTGTGTCCCGGCTGGTCACGGGCACGCCGGCGACCGCGCGGGCGTGGGAGCGGATGCGCGGGACGTCCGCGCAGGTGCTCGCCCGCGCGGGCCTCGAGCCGGACCACGCCATCGCACGGACGCTCGGGCTGTCCCGGCACCGGGTGCAGCGCATCCGCCGCGCCGCCGGCGTCCCGGCGTGGCGTCCCTGGCCCGCGCCGCACGGCACGTACGCGCGCTGGCAGGTCTGCGTGTGCCGCGCGTGCGGCGACGCCCGCGTCCGGCACGACGCGCTGACCTACCCGGCACCCGCGGCCGTCGTGCCGGCCCGCGCGGCAGCCGGCAGCTGAGCCCCGACACCGGAGGACGTGGACGCGATGAACCAGACACCCGAGGCCGTCGAGGCCGCGAGCCGCGGTGCGGGGCAGGCGGTGGGACGGTGCCTCGCGGTGCTGGACCACGTCCGCCGCGAGTCGGTGCGCCAGCGCGGGGTGACCGTCGCGGACCTCGCGTCCCGGTTCCGGATGCACCGCACGACGGCCGACGTGGTCGTCCAGACGATGACCCGGGCCGGCCTGCTGCGGCTGGACGACCGGGGGGTGGTGCGGCTGGGCGAGGCGACGGTGGTGCTGGCGCGCGCGTACACCGCGTCGCTCGGGCTGCGGGCCGCCGCCCAGGAGCCGCTGGCGGACCTCGCGGTCGCGAGCCGGGGCGTGTGCACGGTGGCCGTGCTCGACGGCGGTGACGTCCGCCGCGTGCACCGGGCCTCGGTCGCGGCGCCCGCGGCGGGGTCGGACGGCCGGCTCGAGGCGCACTGCTGCGCGGACGGCAAGGCGCTGCTCGCGTTCGCCACGCCGCAGGGCCTCGACGACTACCTCGACCGCGGGCTGCGGCGGCGGACGGCGCAGACGATCACGGACCCGCAGCGGCTGCGGCGGGACCTGGAGCTCGTCCGGGAGCGGGGCTTCGCGGTCGAGGACGGGGAGGCCCACCCGCGGCTGCGCGCCGTCGCCGCCCCGGTCCGGGACCGCGAGGGGCGCGTCGTGGCAGCGGTCGGCACGGCCGTCGCCAGCCACGAGATGCCGCCGCCGATGGTGCGGGTGCTCGCGGTCGCGACCATGAGCGCCGCGCAGCTGGTGTCCCGGGCGCTCGGCTGCCCGGCCACCGCGCCGCTCAGTCGCGGCTGAGCGTCCCGATCTGCTGCCCGCCGACGTCGCGCACGGTCATGGTGTCGCCGTCGACCGTGACGCTCATCGCGCGGCTCAGCCAGTCGTCGACGCCCTCGCACGCCATCTGCGTCACGGCGAGCGGGCCGAGCTCGACGGCGCCGTCCGACTCCGTCCAGGACCCCGTGAGGCGGTTGCACCCGTCGGTGCCGGAGACGGTGCCGTCGGCGGAGAGCTCGAGCGTCGGCGCCTCGCCCGCACCGGCCGGCGCGGTCCACGTGCCGGCGACCGTGCCGGGGCTGTCGGCGCCCGTCGGGTCGTCGCCGGCGCAGCCGGCGAGCAGCGCCAGGGCGGCGGCGGAGGTGAGCAGGAGGGCGGATCCACGTCGTGTCGGCATGCGGCCCACGCTACGGACGCGTCGCGCGCGCAGGGCGGCGGCCGGGGCCACCTACGACCGCGTGCCACGGCGCTGCCAGCGCGAGCGCTCCCGGCTCCCGGAGGCCTGAGTGGTCCGGGCAGGTGGTCCGTGCCCCTGCGTAGGTGCCCTCCGGGTCGCTGGTGAGCCAGGCCTTCCTTTCTGGACGGGCGTGCCGGACGGGCCTAGCGTCGGCCCGGTAGGCACAGCCGCCCCCTCACCCGGAGGTCTCCGATGAGCACCCTCATGGACCAGCCGCCCGTCTCCGAGTGCTCGGTGGACGGCTGCTCGTACAACCACGACCACGCCTGCAACGCCGCCGCGATCACCGTCGGCGGATCGGGCGACGCGCAGTGCTTCACGTTCATCCCGCTGAGCGTCAAGGGCGGGCTCGACCGCGTGGTCTCCCACGTCGGCGCCTGCCAGCGGGTCGACTGCACGCACAACGAGCACCTGGAGTGCTCCGCCGACGCGGTGCGGATCGGTGCCGGGCACGACGTCGCCGACTGCCTGACGTTCCAGCCCGTCCCCGCCTGACGCACGGGCGCCCCGCCGGCGCGTGACGGCCGCCCGCGGCCTGCGCCGGCGCCCGCCCGGCCCTCGCGGCTCCGGGCGGGGTCAGTCCTCGCGCTCGGTGGCGGCCGCCACCGCCGCGGCCACCGGGGTCGCGCCCTCGGTGAGCTCGAGCGTGAGCCCGGCGGTGCGCGGGTCGTCCGCGAGCGCGACGAGCACGGCCGCCACGTCGTCGCGCGGGACGCGGCCGCGCGGGACCTCGGGGCCGAGCCGGACGTGGCCGGTGCCGGGGTCGTCCGTGAGGGCGCCCGGCCGCAGGATCGTCCAGTCCAGGTCGCGGTGCCGCAGGTCCTCCTCGGCGGCGGTCTTGGCGCGCAGGTAGGCGGCGAAGACGTCGTCGGTGCCGGGTGGCGGTTCAGCCCCCGCGCCCATCGAGGACACCAGCAGGTACCGGCGGACGCCGGCGGCGGTGGCCGCGTCGGCGAGCAGCCCGGCGGCGGCGCGGTCCACGGTGTCCTTGCGGTCGGCCCCGCTGCCGGGACCGGCGCCCGCGGCGAACACGACGGCGTCCGCGCCGGCCAGGTGGGCGGTGAGCTCGGCGGCGTCGGCGGTCTCGAGGTCGAGCAGCACGGCGGTGGCGCCGTCGGCCTCGACGTCGGCGACGTGCGCGGCGTTGCGCACGATCGCGACCGGGGTGTCGCCGCGCTCCGCGAGCAGCCGGCTCAGGCGTCGGGCGATCTGCCCGTGGCCCCCGGCGATGGCGATGCGCATGCCCCCCACGGTAGGAGCGGTGGGCGCGGCCCGCACGGGGGGCCGTACTCCCGGGGCGTGGGGTGGCCGTCCGCCCCGGAGGGGGCACCGTGCGGGGGCGGACGGCCGGGCACGACGCCGCCGGGGTCCAGGGGGCCGGTCCGTCCGGCGGCGCCGCGCACGTCACACGCTAGGCCGGGCGGGTACCCACCGGACTACTCATCAGTAGCGCACGCCGGTCCCGGGCCGGAGTTGAGTGCTCCGGGCGGTGCGGGTGCGGTGGTGACGCCCCGACCCGGGTGGAGATCAGGCGTCTCCCGGCGCGACCGGGCCGGGACTGGGTAGGGGTGCCGGGCGCCCGCTCGGGTCAGACGACGCCGTAGAGGCGGTCGCCGGCGTCTCCGAGGCCCGGCACGATGTACGCCTTCTCGTTCAGGCGCTCGTCGACGGCGGCGACGACGACGGTCACGTCACCGCGGTCGCCGACGGCGTCCTCGACGACCTTGAGCCCCTCGGGCGCCGCCAGCAGGCAGACGGCGGTGACGTCCCGGGCGCCGCGCGCGAACAGGTAGTCGATGGCGGCCACGAGCGTGCCGCCGGTGGCGAGCATCGGGTCGACCAGGAAGCACTGCCGCCCGGTGAGGTCCTCGGGCAGCCGGTTGGCGTAGGTGACGGCCTCGAGGGTCGTCTCGTCGCGCTGCATGCCCAGGAACCCGACCTCGGCCGTCGGCATCAGGCGGGTCATGCCGTCGAGCATGCCGAGGCCGGCGCGCAGGATGGGCACGACGAGCGGCAGCGGCTCGGCGATCTTCACGCCGGTGGTCCGGGTGACCGGGGTCTCGATCTCGACCGGCTCGGTGCGCACGTCGCGGGTGGCCTCGTAGGCCAGCAGGGTGACGAGCTCGTCGACGAGCTTGCGGAACGTCGGGGACGACGTGTCCTTGTTGCGGAGCACCGACAGCTTGTGGGCGACGAGCGGGTGGTCGGCGACGTGCAGGCGCATGGGCTCAACCTACCGTGCGCGGGACCGCCCGCGGCGCCGTCCCGGCGGGCGGGCGCGGGTTGGGTCCTTCGTCCCGGCAGGCGGGTGGCGGGCCGCGACACGCTTGCCCGAGCGCGCGGCGACGACGAGGACCCCCTGCCTGTGTCGTCGCCGCCGCGCATCCAACCCCCGCGGCGCGGCGGGGTGCCGCGGCCTACCCGCGCGAGTGAAAAACCCCTCTGACCTGCACATTCATCCCGGCAAACCTCTCAACGCGCGCCGGCGGCGGTCGATCCTTCCTGCTGTACCCCCTCCTGAGGAAGGCCCGACATGGATCGTCACGCCGCCACCCCGCTCCGCCACTCGCTCGCCACCAAGATGGTGGGGGCGGTGGCCGTCGCCGTCGTCGCGGGGGGTGCTGCCGGACTGCTCGGGCTGAACGCCCTGTCGGGGTCGCGCGCGGGGCTCGAGGACCTGCGGGAGGTGCACGTCGAGCTCGTCCGCGCGGCCGGCGAGCTGGAGTCCGGGATCAAGGGCGCGCTCGCGTACAACACGGCCCTCACGCTGGCGCCCGAGGTGAACCCGACGGCGGCCCAGGACCGCGACGACGAGGTCGCCGCCGCGGACCAGGCGCTCGAGACGCTGACGGGCCTGGACGTGCCGGACGCCCAGCAGTCGGAGATCGCCGAGGTCGCGGCCCAGTGGCAGACGGTGCGCGAGATCGTGCTGGACGACCTGTCGGACCTGCCTCCCGCGCAGATCGCCCCGGTCACGGAGCGGTACCAGCAGGCGAACGCGGCGCTCTCGGACGCGCTCGGCGGCCTGATCGACGAGGCGTACACGGAGATCGACGCCTCGATCGCGGACGCGGCGGACACCTCGACGCGCACCACCGTCGAGGTCGGGTCGCTGCTCGGCGTGGGGACCGTGGTCGCCCTCGGGCTGGGCCTGGGCCTGGGACGGCGGGTGCGGCGCCGGCTGGTGCAGGTGGACGACGTCGTCGAGGCCATCGCGGACCGCGACCTCACGCGGACCTGCGGGCTGACCGGCCGGGACGAGCTCGCCCGCCTGGGGGCGTCGCTCGACATCGCGCAGGCCGCCCTGCGGGAGACGCTCGCGGGGGTCGCGGGCACGACGCAGGACGTCTCGTCGGCGGTCGGCGTGCTCGCTGCCGCGTCCGCCGAGGTGGGCGCCGGGTCGGGCGCCACGAACGCGCAGGTCGGGGCGACCGCCGCGGCGGCGGAGCAGGTGTCGCGCAACGTGCAGGCCGTGGCGGCGGGCGCCGAGCAGATGGGCGCGAGCATCCGGGAGATCGCGCAGAACGCCAACGAGGCGGCGAAGGTCGCGGCGCAGGCGACCGACGCGGCGCAGAGCGCGAACCGCACGGTCGCGCAGCTCGGGACGAGCTCGACGGAGATCGGCAACGTCGTCAAGGTCATCACGTCGATCGCGGAGCAGACGAACCTGCTCGCGCTCAACGCGACGATCGAGGCCGCGCGCGCCGGCGACGCGGGCAAGGGCTTCGCGGTGGTGGCCGGCGAGGTGAAGGAGCTGGCGCAGGAGACCGCGCGGGCGACGGAGGACATCGCGCGCCGGGTCGAGGCGATCCAGGCGGACTCCGAGCAGGCGATGAGCTCCATCGGGGAGATCTCCCAGATCATCGCGACGATCAACGACTACCAGGGCGCCATCGCCTCCGCGGTGGAGGAGCAGACGGCCACGACGGCGGAGATGAGCCGCGGCGTGGCCGAGGCCGCCGCGGGGTCCGGGGAGATCGCGACCAACCTGACCGGCCTGTCGTCCGCGACCGCCGACGTCGCGTCGGTCGTCGACCGGGTGGACGCCCAGGTGCGCGGGCTCGAGGGCACGTCGGGCGACCTGGGGCAGCGGGTGGCGTCCTTCCGGTTCTGACCGCGAGGATGGCCGCATGTTCGCGCGCCCCGACGACCTCACCGCCATGGGCCTGGCCCTGACCGAGGCCGCCGGGTGCGCCGCGACCGGCGACGTCCCGGTGGGGGCCGTGGTGCTCGGGCCCGACGGCGCGGTGGTCGGGGCCGGGCGCAACCGCCGGGAGGCCGACGCCGACCCGACCGCGCACGCCGAGGTGCTCGCGCTGCGCGCCGCGTCCGAGGCGCTCGGCCGGTGGCGGCTGGACGACTGCACGCTGGTGGTGACGCTCGAGCCGTGCCTGATGTGCGCCGGCGCGACGGTGCTGGCCCGGGTGCCGCGCCTGGTGCTCGGCGCGTGGGACCCGAAGGCCGGGGCGTGCGGGTCGCAGTGGGACGTCGTGCGCGACTCGCGGCTGAACCACCGCGTCGAGGTCGTCGGCGGGGTCCGCGAGGAGGAGTGCGCCGCGCTGCTGCGGGCGTTCTTCGCGCCGCACCGCCGGGCCTGAGGCGGACGCGCGGAGGGCCCCGCCGGCACGTCCCGGCGGGGCCCTCGCGGGTGCGGGCGGGTCAGCCGCCCGTGATGTTGTCGTACGCCCGCATGGCCGCGGTCTGCGCGTCGGCCAGGGCCTCCTCGGGCGTCTTGTCGCCGAGCAGCGCCGCGGTGATGGCGTTGTTCAGCTCGTTCTGGATGTCCTGGCCGGCGGGCGAGGACCCGAAGGTCTTCCCGTAGTCCACGACGTCGTAGTAGGTCGAGATCACCTGGTCGAAGCCGGCGTCGCCGGTCTCGGTCACGTACTGGTCGCGGATCGCCTTGTCGGCCTCGGGCGAGCCGGTGAACAGGCCCGTGTTGAGGCCGCCGTCGCTGGCGATGGTGTCGGCGCGCGCCTTGCCCGCCGCCATCCAGGCGTCGTACGACGTGAGGTTGAGCATCCAGGCGCAGGCGGCGTCCTTGTTCTTCGCGCCCGCCGGGACGACGAACGCCGTGCCCGAGGCGACGGAGAACGGCTTGCCGTCCTGGTCGAGGAACGGCACGGCCTCGATCTGGATCTGACCGACGTAGGCGCCGAGCACGTTCGGGTACCACTGGGCGTTCACCTGGGCGCCGACCTGGTCGGTGACGTACTGGTTGTTGTCGCCGAACGTGTCGAACGAGTCGGTGAACGACTTGATCTTGGCGAAGCCGCCCTGGGCGTCGGCGATCTGCTTGAGCAGCTCCAGGCCCGCGAGGTTGGACGGGTCGTCGAGCGTCGGCACGCCGTCGGCGTCGGTCAGCTGCCCGCCCTGGCCGAGGATCCACAGGCCGCCCTGCCCGGTGGCGACCGGGTCGAGGCCGAGCGTGGTCGGCACGCCGCCGCTCTCCGCGTACATCTTCGTGATCGCGTCGACGAGCACGTCGGGCTTCGAGGTGTCGATCTGGTCGTTCGTGACCCCGGCGGCGTCCATCACGCGCTTGTTCAGGATGATCGCCGGCGGCTGGTAGAACTGCGGCACCGCCCAGACGTGGTCGTCGAACCGCACGTCGTCGACGACCGACGGGTAGTACTGCTCGTCGGGGTCCACGTCGTGGGCGGCGTAGCAGGCGTCCAGCGGCATGATGAGGTCCTGCGCGGCGTACGTGGTGACGTACCGGCGGTCCATCTGCACGACGTCCGGGACGTCGCCGGACGCGAGCCGGGTGGTGAACTTCTGGGCGTCGAACGCGGTGGCGTCGAGCTGGACGTCGACGTCCGAGAGCTGGTCGGCGGCGTAGTCGATCCGGGACTGGCCGACGTCGTCGGCGTTCTCGAAGCCCCAGGCGTTCAGCGTGCCGGAGGCCTCGGTGCTGAAGTCGGTGCTGGCACCGCCGCCGCCCTCGTCACCTCCACCGGAGCTGCACGCGGCCAGGGCGAGCGCGGTGATCGGCAGCAGGGCGATCGCGGCGCGGCGACTCTTCGTCATGAACCTCTTCCCTTCCTCGGCCGGCGGGCCGGCGTCGTCGCCGGTCCGCGGGAGAAGCCCCCGGCGGCACCGCCGAGAGTCTGAAAACCTTCCCACATCGGACGCTAGTTCAGCGCCCGCAGCGGGGACAAGAGCGACCGGATCACGGAGTGATCACGCCTGTCGTGCCCGTGACGGCCGTGGACTTCACGCCCAGTCTGTGACTAGGCTCATATGGCAACGATGCCACAAAGACGAGGATTTGGCGATGCCCTCGACCGCTGGGCCCACGGCCGCTCCCGGCCCCGCACGACGTCCCACGACCGACACACCCGCACGGACCGCTCCCCGTCCCGACCCGCCCGGCGGCCACCTGCCCGACCGCCCCGCGCCCCGCCGCCCGCTGCGGCAGGTGCTCCTCGTGGGTCACACGCACCACGACGTCGGCTACACGAACAGCCCGCGCCTGGTGGACGACCTGCACGCCGCGACCGTACGGCGGGTGCTCGACCTGTGCGACTCGGACGACGGGGACGGCCCGGACGCGTTCCGGTGGACGTTCGAGGTCGCGCGGCCGGTGCTGCGGTTCCTCGCGGAGGCCGGCCCGGCGGACGTCGAGCGGCTGCGCCGCCGGGTCGCCGAGGGCCGCGTCGCGGTGACCGGCGGGTACCTCAACATGACGCAGCTGCCGTCCGACGCCGAGCTCGACGTCGCCTACGACCTGCTCGGCCGCGTCCGGGCGGCGGGGGTGCCCGTGCGCACCGAGCAGCACGGCGACGTGAACGGGATCGCGTGGGGCGCCGTGGACGGGATGCGCCGCGCGGGGATCGACCGCCTGGTGATGGCGCTCAACCCCGACCACGGCCGCGCGCCGTACCGGCAGCCCACCGGGTTCTGGTGGCAGGGGCCCTCCGGCGGGCGGGTGTTCGTGTGGCTCTCCACGCACTACGGCGTCGGGGAGGAGTGGGGGATCGTCGACGGGGACGTGGCGGCCGCCGAGGCCCACGTCGCCGCCTTCGTCGCCGCGCTCGAGGCCCGGGACGACTACCCCTACGACACGGCCGTCGTGCACGCGGCGAACGACAACCGGTGGCCCACCGCGCGGTTCCTCGACGTCGTCCGGTACTGGAACGCCCGGCACCCCGGGCTGCCGATGCGGACCGCGACCGTGGACGAGGCGCTGGACGTCCTGGTGCCGCAGGCCCGCGCCGCGGACGTCCCGGTGGCGCGCGGCGAGTGGGCGGACTGGTGGGCGCACGGTCACGGGTCGACGGCCCGCGAGGTCGCCGTCTACCGCGAGGCCCGCGCGTTCGCCCGCGCCGCGCAGACCACGCTCGGGCTGACCCGGCTGCGCGGCGACGGGACGCCCGCGCTCGCGGACGTCATGGGCTACCGGCGCGCGCCCGTGCGGCTGCGCACCGACGCCGAGGTGGCGCGCGACCTGGAGCGCGTCGACCACGAGCTGCTGCTGTACGGGGAGCACACCTGGGGGTCGTGGGAGACCTACTCCGGGCCGCACTCGACGTTCAGCCACGCGCACGCGAACGCCACCGCCGGGTACGCGTACGGGGCCTACGACCTCGCGCGGGACCTGGCGGTCGAGGGGCTGTTCCGGTTCGCCGCCAGCGGCGGCCCGGGCCGGCCCGCGACCGGGATCCTCGTCGTCAACCCCTCCGAGCGGGAGCGCACCGCCCCCGTGGACGTCGAGCTCGCGCCCCGCACCCGCGCCCGGACCGTCGCGACCGTCCCGGCGTTCGGGGCTCGCGTCGTGCCGCTGCCCGCCGCACCCGGCGCGCCGCGGCCGGGACGGGAGCTGACCTGCGGGTCGTACCGGGCGGTCGTGGACCCGGCGCGCGGCGGCGTCGTGTCGCTCGTGCACCTGCCGTCGGGCCGCGAGCTCGTGGACGACGCGGTGGGCCACGGGCTCGGCGCGGTGGTCACCGAGACGGTGCCGCCCGGCAGCACGCACCCGATGGTCGTGCACGACCCCAAGGACTTCCACCCGGACTTCCCCGGTCCCGAGCTGGTGCGCCGGCACGCCCGCGGCGACGAGGAGCCGCAGGTCGTCGAGGGCGACGGCTGGGCGAGCATCTGCTGGAGGACCACCCTGCCCGGGCTGCCGCCGGCAACCACCACGCTGACGCTGCACCGGGACGTGGACGTCGTGGACCTCGCGGTCGCCCTCGTGAAGCCGGAGACGTTCGCGCCGGAGAGCATCCACGTGGCGTTCCCGTTCCGGGTCGACGGGCCGCCGGAGCACCTGCTCGAGACCGCCGGCGCGGTGTTCGCCGCGGACGCGGAGCAGCTGCCCGACACGTCGCGGGACTGGTACTCCGTGCAGCACGCCGTCGGCGTGCACCCGGCGGGCGGCGGCCCGGGCGTGCTGTGGGGGACCGCCGACGCGCCGCTGGTCCAGGTGGGCGGCCTGCACACCGGCGAGTGGGCGCGGAGGCTGCGCCCCGGCCGCGGGTACCTGTCGTCCTGGCTGATGAACAACCTGCACTTCACGAACTTCCAGGCGCGGCAGGAGGGCACCCGGACGTACCGGTACCGCCTCGCCGCCGTGGACGCGGTGACCCGCGGGGCCGTCCGGGTGTTCGGGCGCGACCTCGCGGAGCCCCTGCAGGCGCGGGCGTACGCCGGCCCGGTCGCCGTCGCCGGCGGGCCGGGGCTGCGCGTCGAGCCCGCCGACCGGGTGCTCGCCGAGGTGCGGCCCGTGGGCGACGCGGTGCGGGTGCGGGTGCGCAACGCGGGGGACGAGCCGGTCGTCGCGGTCGTGGCCTGGGACGGGCCCGGGGTCGTGGGCGGCGGCGAGCTCGCGCTGGGACCGTGGGGCGTGGGGGACGCGGTGCTGCGGCGCGCTGACGACGCGGACCGCTAGCGGGCCCGGCGGCGGTCGGCCGCCGGGCCCTCCGTCCTCAGGCCGGGTCGTCCGCCGACGGGGCCTCGGAC
>JAEWGQ010000228.1 GCA_023388235.1 Actinomycetes bacterium
CGCGTGCTCGGCGCGGCGCTCGGCGCCTCGGCGCTCGCGGCCTCGGTCGCGGGGGTGGTGGTCGTGGAGCGGTGGTTGTTCCGCCGGGGCGAGGCGCGCGCGGCGGCCGGCGTGCGGTTCGCGCACACCCGCACGGCGGTGGTCCTCGGCGTGCTGGCCGCGGCCGTGACGCTGCTGCCGGACGCCGACGACGTCGTGGGGTCCGGCGACGCGGGGGCGGACCCGGCCCGGGACGCCTAGCAGCGGGCGCCGGGCCCGCGGGCCCCAGGTCAGCCCTGGGCGGGGAAGATCGCCCAGACGTGCTTGGTCGTGTCCGCCGTGTACCAGCCGACGTCCTGGGACAGCCGGCGGGCGATCACCAGCCCGAACCCGCCGGCGCCCATCGGCCGCTCGCCGGCGACCACCGGGACGGCCTCGAGGTTGCTGTCGCACACGTCCAGCAGGTAGTCGCGCTCGTCCGTCAGCAGCGACAGGATGGTCGGCGGCAGGCCGTGCTGCAGCGCGTTCGTGGCGAGCTCGGACGCGACGAGCACCATGTTCTCCGGGACCCGGCCCAGCGTGAGCTGCGGCTCGGCGTGGGCGGCGGTCACCTCGTGGAGCAGCTCCCGGCGCACCCGCGCCAGGTCGGTGACGGAGTCCAGGGACCAGGACCGGACCGGCGTGAAGCGGTCCGGCGGCACCGACGACGCCAGCCCCGCGTCGGCAGCCCGGGTGGGTCCGTCGCCGCTGTGTACCACGCGTCCTCCAGGGTGTCGTCATCCGGCGGGAACGACGGTAGGTCCGGCGCAGGCGCTCCGCCACTGCGGGCGCCGGAGGGCCGGCGCCGGGGAGGCCGTCAGCCGGTGGTGCGGGTGTAGAACGCCGAGGCCGGGCTCGGGCGGTACCCGGCGAACGGCGGGCACGGGACGAAGCCGGCGCGCTCGTACAGCGCCCGCGCCGCCGCGAACCCCTCCTGCGTCCCCGTCTCGAGGCTCACCCGGGTGCAGCCGCGCGCGTCCGCCAGCGCCAGCAGGTGCGCCAGCAGCGCCGCCGCCACACCCCGGCGCCGGGCCGCCTCGGCGGTGTGCATCGACTTGATCTCGGCGTGCCCCGGCCCGATGTCCGCCAGCGCGCCGACGCCGAGCAGCACCCCGTCCGCCGCGTCGCGCGCGCCGACGAACGTGACGTGCGGGGCGGTCAGCGCCTCGACGTCCAGCGCGTGCACGTCCTCGGGCGCGCTCTGGGCGTGCATCAACGCGAGGTGGCGGGTCAGCAGCGCCCGCACGTCGGGGGAGCGCGGGTCCTCGGGGGCGATCGCGAACGGGGTCATCGCCGGCGACGGTACCGCGTCAGTCGTCGCCCTCCGGGTCCCCGAGCAGGGTCGCGGCGTGGTCCGGCACCGGCCGGCTGAGGTCGCGCGGCGGGCGCTCGTACCCGGACGTGGCGGGCGGCCGCTCCGGGAGCTCGATCGGCGCCCCGTCCACCGGGTGGTACGGGATCGACCCGAGCAGGTGCGCGATCATGTTCAGCCGCGCGTTGCGCTTGATGTCCGACTCGACGACGTACCAGGGGCTCGTGGGCAGGTCGGTGTGCGCGAACATCTCGTCCTTCGCCCGCGAGTAGTCCTCCCACCGCGTGATGGACTCCAGGTCCATCGGGCTGAGCTTCCACCGCCGCACCGGGTCGTTCCGCCGGGACCGGAACCGGCGCAGCTGCTCCGCGTCCGACACCGAGAACCAGTACTTGCGCAGCAGGATGCCGTCGTCGATGAGCATCTGCTCGAACCCGGGGGTCTGCTGCAGGAACCGCGCGCGCTCCTGCGGCGTGCAGAAGCCCATGACCGTCTCGACGCCCGCGCGGTTGTACCAGGACCGGTCGAACAGCACGATCTCGCCGCGCGCCGGCAGGTGCTGGATGTAGCGCTGGAAGTACCACTGCCCCCGCTCGCGCTCCGTGGGCGCCGGCAGCGCCGCGATCCGCGCGACCCGCGGGCTCAGGTACTCGGTGATCCGCTTGATCGTGCCGCCCTTGCCCGCGGCGTCACGCCCCTCGAACACCACCACCACGCGGGCGCCGGTCGACCGGACCCACTCCTGGAGGTGCACCAGCTCGGACTGCAGCCGGAACAGCTCCGCCTCGTACACGTCCTTGGGCACCTTCGGCGTCATGCCGGGACGGTACGCCCCCGCCGGCCGGGGCCGCAGCCCCTCACGGCTGCGGACCGCCCGCGTCCGCCGGGTCGGTCCGGCCCACCACGAACCGGTTGACCAGGTACAGCACGACGCCGATGCCGAGCAGCACCGCGGCGCGCAGGTACACCGACCCCTCCCGCCCGGTGAGCGGCGACGCCAGCACGAGCGACACGACCGCCCCGAGCGCCGGCGCCCAGGTGGGGGCCCGGAACGCGCGCTCGCTGTCGCCCTCGACCCGCTCCGGCTCGTCGCCGTCGTCGGGGCGGCGCCGCAGCACGAGCACGGCGACGTTCACCACCGCGAACACGAGGAGCAGCAGCAGCACGGTGGTGTCCGCGAGGCCGCCGAGGTCGCCGGTCGCGGTGAGCGTCAGGGCGAGCACCACGGTGAACGCGATCGCGACGACGGGCGTGCGCCGGCGCCGGTCCACGCGGCCGAGGACCGCGGGCACGATCCGCTCCCGGGCCATCCCGTAGACCAGCCGGGACGCCATCATCATGTTGATGAGCGCGGTGTTCATGACGGCGAGCAGCGCGATCAGCGCGAACAGCCACGGCGGGAACGCCAGGCCGGCGACGCGCACCACCTCGAGCAGCGGGCCGGTCGAGTCCTCCAGCACGTCGGTCTCGACCAGCATGGACGCGGTGAACGCGACGGCCAGGTAGATGGCGCCGGCCACGGCCAGCCCGCCGAACAGCGCGCGGGGGAAGTCGCGCCGGGGGTGGCGGGCCTCCTCGGCCAGGTTCACGGAGTCCTCGAACCCGAGCAGGGCGTAGAACGCGAGCGCCATGCCGCCGAGCACCCCCATCCACGCGGGGCCGTCGGTCTGCAGGTCCAGCGCGCGGCCGGGGTCGCCGTCGCCGCGCACCAGCGCCCACGCGCCGATGCCGATGATGACGAGCAGCCCGCTGGCCTCGACCAGCGTCAGCACGACGTTGACGCGCACCGACTCCGACACCCCGAGCACGTTGACCAGCGTGATGAGGCCGAGGAACACCCAGGCGGCCACGAGCACCGGCACGCCGAACGGCAGCAGCGCCGCCAGGTAGTCGCCGCCGAACGCCCGCGCCGCGGCGGACGCGCTGGTGATGCCGGACATCATCACGGCGAACGCCACGAGGAACGTGAGGAACGGCCGCCGGAAGGCCCGGTTCGCGTACAGCGCGGCGCCCGCGGCCTGCGGGTACCGGGCCACCAGCTCGGCGTACGCGGTCGCGGTCAGGGCCGCGAGCGCGAACGCCAGCAGGAACGGCAGCCAGATCGCCCCGCCGACCTGTGCCGCCACGGTCCCGGTGAGCGCGTAGATGCCCGCGCCGAGGATGTCCCCGACGACGAACAGCAGCAGCACCGTGCGCCCGATCGTGCGCCGCAGCGCCGGCTGCCCCGCCGTCACCTGCGTCGACTCCGCCATGCGACCACCCCCTCCCGGGGGCCACTGTGCTCCGCGGGGGGCCGGTGCGCTCGCCGGGCGGGGCGCGACGGCCGCGCCTACGCTCGGTCGGACCACCAGGACCACCGACACCGGAGGTAGGGCATGAAGGGCAAGCTGGCATTCGTCCTCGGCGCGGGGGTGGGCTACGTGCTCGGGACCCGCGCGGGCCGCGCGCAGTTCGAGAAGATCAAGGGCTGGGCCTCCGACGCCTGGCACGACCCGCGGGTGCAGTCGACCGTGGACGACCTGGAGTCCTCCGCCGCGCGGTTCGCGAAGGACCAGGGCTCGGCGCTGAAGGACAAGGCGGTCGACGCCGTGAAGGGCGCCGTGTCGCGCTCCTCCGACGACGAGGCGGACGAGGTCGGCGTGCGGTCCACCCCGCCGGCCGGCAGCACGCCGACCACCCCCGTCACCCCGCCGCCGCCCGCCGGCTGACCGGGCTGGGGCGTCGAGGTGGTCACCCGGACGTCCCTGTGGTGGGACCGGCGCCCCACGCCGGCCCACCCGCACCACCTCGCGCCCGGCCCGGCGCCGCACCCGGCGGACCAACCCGCGGACGTCGTCGTCGTGGGCGCCGGGCTGACCGGCCTGACCACGGCCCTGCTGCTGTCCCGCGCCGGCCTGCGGGTCCTGGTGCTGGAGGCCCGCACCGTGGGCGCGGGCACGACGGGCGCAGCACCGCGAAGATCAGCCTGCTGCAGGGCGACCGGCTGTCCGGCATCGCCGGGCGGCACGGCGACCGGGTGGCCGCCGCCTACGCGGAGGGTTCCGCCGAGGGCATGGACTGGCTGCTGCGGTACCTGGACGACCACGACGTCCCGTACCAGCGCCGCGAGGCGGTGACGTTCGCGACGACCGCCGCGGGCCGGGACCGCGTGGAGGCCGAGCTCGAGGCCGCGCGCCGGGCCGGGGTGCCCGCGGGCTGGCGGCGCCGGACGGACCTGCCGCTGCCGGTCACCGGCGCGATCGGGCTCGCCGACCAGGCCCAGGTGGACCCGCTCGACGTGCTGGGGGCGCTCGCGGCGGACGTCGTGGCCCGGGGCGGGCGCGTCGTCGAGGGGGTCCGCGTGCTCGGCGTGCACCACGGCGCGGGCCTGGCCTCGCGCGCCGGGCGGGTGGTGCTCCGCACCACGGCGGGCGACGTCGCCGCGGACGCCGTCGTGCTCGCGACCGGCACGCCGGTCCTGGACCGCGGCGGCGCGTTCGCCCGGCTGCACCCGCAGCGCTCCTACGCGCTGGCGTTCCGGGTGCCCGAGCCGCCGCCGACGGCCATGGCGGTCTCGGTGGACGACGAGACGCGCTCGCTCCGGTCCACCCCGGCGGCCGGGCCGGACGCCGGGGCGGCGGTGCCGGACGTGCTGCTCGTCGGCGGCGCCGGGCACCCCGTGGGCCGGCGCGTGCCGACCGGGGCGTCGGTGCGCGAGCTGCTCGGCTGGACGCAGCAGCACGTCCCGGGCGCGGAGCTCACGCACGTGTGGTCCGCGCAGGACTACACCTCGGCGGACGGCCTGCCGCTGGTCGGGCGGCTGGTGCCGGTCGACGGGCGGCTGCACGTCGCCACGGGGTACGCGAAGTGGGGGATGACGACGGCCGTCGCGGCGTCCCTGGTGCTCGCGGCGGAGCTGCTCGGGGACCACGCGCCGGGCTGGGCGCGCGAGTGGCGGCCGTGGGGCCGGCACGAGGTCGCCGGCCTGGGCGACGCCGTGCGCCTCAACGCCGGCGTGGGCCGGTGGCTGGCGAGCGGCTGGACCGCGCCCCGGCCCGCGGC
>JAEWGQ010000262.1 GCA_023388235.1 Actinomycetes bacterium
GCCGCGCCCCAGCCGCGCCGATCCGCGGCCCAGCCGCGCCCCAGCCGCGCCGATCCGCGCCGCAGCCGCGCCGTTCCGCGCCCCAGCCGCGGCGATCCGCCCCTCCGGCCGTGGGGAACCGCTCGCCGGCCGCGCCAGCCGCAGGAGGGGCGTCAGCGCCCGCCGGGCGCGTCGAGCGCCGCGTCGATCTCGGCCCGCCGCTCCCGGACCAGCGCGTCGACCGCCGCGTCCGGCAGCGGCCGGTCGCCGGTGAACCGCAGCGCGCCCTTCGTCGCGTCGGCGCCGTCCAGCGTCCCCGCCACCACCGCCGTGACCCGCCCGCTGAACGGGTACACCGAGTACCCACGCCGCGTGACGGCGACCGCGACCAGCGGGCGGCCGCGGTACAGGTACGCCGGCATCCCGTAGGAGCGGCCCTCCTCGACCTCGGGCACCAGCGCCCGCGCGCGGTCGAGCAGCGTCCCCACGACGGACCGTGCGGGCTCGTCCAGCGCCGCGAGCTGGTCGGCGACAACACCCATGTCCGCTCCTCCCGGTGGCCCCCACCCGATCGTGGCACCGCGGCGGCCGCGACGACAGCGCGTCACCCGCCCGGGTGCTGGACGCCGGGCGGCGCCGGCCGATGGGGAGGGTGAGAGCCGCGGACCGCGCGGCGCCGGACCGGGGGTGCGACATGCGGGTGCGCGACCGCGTGCTGGCCGTGCTCACCCTCGCCGGCTGCCTGGCCGGCCTGGTCGCGCTGCCGCTCGGCTGGGGCGCCCACCCGCGCACCACGTTCTGCCGGACCGCCGCCGAGTGCCCCGACCTGCGCTGGCCCAGCGGCACCGTCGAGCCCGTCGGGGGCTCCGAGCCGCGCCCCTGACCGCCCCGCCGGCCGGTGCGAGAATCGGGGCATGACGCTCTGGCTGACCGGCGACGCCGACGCGGACCGCCTGCTCGACTCCGACCCCTTCGCCCTGCTGACCGGGATGCTCCTGGACCAGCAGGTGACGATGGAGTCCGCGTTCGCCGGCCCGGCCAAGATCGCGCAGCGCATGGGCGGCTTCGACGTGCGCCGCATCGCCGACGCGGACCCCGAGGAGTTCGCCGCCCTGTGCGCCACGCCGCCCGCGGTGCACCGGTTCCCCGGGTCGATGGCGGGCCGCGTTCAGGCGGTCGCCCGCGCCGTGGTGGACGCCTACGACGGCGACGTCACCCGGCTCTGGACGGACGGCGACCCCGACGGCGCCACCGTGCTGCGCCGGCTGAAGGCGCTGCCGGGCTTCGGCGACCAGAAGGCCCGGATCTTCCTGGCGCTCCTGGCCAAGCAGCGCGGCGTCGCCCCCGCCGGCTGGCAGGAGGCGGCCGGCGCCTACGCCGACGACGTGCCGCGGTCCATCGCGGACGTGCGGGACCCCGTCTCGCTCGCCGCCGTGCGCGAGACGAAGCGCGCCGCGAAGGCCGCCGCCCGCGCCGCGAAGGGCTGAGCCCGCACCCGGGTCGCGTCTCCCCGGCCGAGCGAGCTGGTCACCGGTGCCCCTCGGGTGGGTCGTGCCCAGGAGCGACGCGTCCCGGCACCGGCGAGGACCGGCCACCGGGACGACGAGCACGCCGTCACCTGCCGCGGCGCCGTCGTGCTCGCGGCGGTCCTCGCCCGGCTGCGGGCGCCGACCGGTCGATCAGCCGTCGCGCCGCCGACCGACGAGCACCTACGTTGCCCGCGTGGCCAACGTGTTCATGATCTCCGACCCGCCCACCCGCACCCGGTCGGCACTCCCCGCCGGATCGACCCTCCACCTCATCGGCGAGGAGGACCTCGGAGACGTGGGCCGCGCCTACTGGCGCACCTACCGGGACACGCCCGAGGCGATGTCCCTGACGGAGGCCGTCGATGACGTCCGGGCCGCCTGGAACGGTGAGTACGGTCGCTGGCTGCCGGCGGGATCCCTCCTCGCACGGGTCGACGCCGGCCTGTCAGGCGCGATCATCACCGTCGAGGACCCGCCCTGGCCGGACGTCCCGCCGGGGCCGTTCATCACCGACCTCTTCGTCCTGCCGGAGATGCGACGTCGCGGGATCGGCCGCGCACTCGTCCAGACGGTCCAGTCCGCGCTCCCCACCCGCATCGGCCTGCGGGTCGACGACTCGGCAGCCGAGGCGCGCGCGCTCTACGTCTCGGCCGGTTTCCGACCCGCCCCGTGAGGGACACGACCTAGTGCGCGAGCCCGCGCGGCACGTCGAGCCCGACGAGGCGCAGCAGCCGCACCACGGTCTCCTCGACGAACGTGTCCTCGGGCTCCTCGCCCTCGACCGCCAGCAGGCGCCGGACCTCGCCCGGCTGCACGTCCGCCGCACCGACGGACTCCGCCCACGCGGCGAACCCCTCGGCCTCGGCCTCGAGGTCGACGGGCGCGCTCTCGGCCGGGTCGTCGTACAGGTCGCGCGGCTGGAACCCGAGGTAGAACCGTCCCGCCGCGCCCTCGGGCACCGGCCGGTAGTCGACGACCGCGATGTCGCTGTCGACGACCTCGACGGCCAGGCTCGGGGTGTCCGCCAGGTCCCCGCCCCAGGTCCCGCCGCCGTACTCGAACCGCTCGGACGTGCCCACGCGGGCCTCCCTCTCGTCGTCGTGCCCCGGGGCACGACCTGCGCGCGCCCGGCGACGCGATGCTAGCGGGCGGCCGGGGGGCACCGGTCGGGTGACGTCGCGCGCCGGTGGCGGCGCCCCGCGCGGATCGCTGGCACGATCGCCGCATGATCGTGGTCACCAGCAACGAGGTCCCGGGCTACCGGATCCAGGCGGTGCTCGGCGAGGTCATGGGCCTCACCGTCCGCTCGACGAACATCGGGGCGAACTTCACGGCCGGCTTCCGGTCCATCGGCGGCGGCGAGATCCCCGAGTACACGAAGATCATGTACGAGTCGCGCCACGAGGTGATGCGCCGCATGACGGAGGAGGCCGCGCAGCGCGGTGCCAACGCGATCGTCGCGATGCGGTTCGACACCGACTCGATCGGGCAGTTCAGCGAGGTGTGCGCGTACGGCACCGCCGTGATCGTCGAGCCGATCCCCGCGGGCGAGCCCGGCGCCACCGGCCAGTCCGCCCAGATCGCCGGGCAGCAGCAGACGCGCTGACCCGCGGCGGGCGGGCGGCGGGCGGGCGCGCGGCCGGGTGGGCGCCCACCCCGCCGGGGCTCAGGCCGGCCCGGCACCCCCGTCGGTGGGCGCGGTGCCCGCCGCGTCCTTCCACCCGCGGGCGTACGCCTCCGCGGTGCCCTCGGCGAACATGTCGTCCGGCCCCGTCCGCACGAGCACCCGCGCGCCCGGGCCGTCCTCGGCGGTGACGACGTGCGCCAGGCCGCGCACGACCGCCACCGGGCGCCCGGTGGCCTTGCCCTTGACGAGCTCCGCGGCCGCGGCGATCTCGTCGGCCACCGCCGCCATGCTCACCTGGAGCGGGCGGCCGTGGGTGTCGGTGGACCCGCGCAGGTCGTCGAGCACCCGCACCCCGGCCGCGCCGATCGCGATGTCCGTCTGCCCCTGCCGCCACGGTCGGCCGGCGGTGTCGGTGACGAGCACCCCGAGGCGCACCCCGAAGCGCTCCGACAGCGCCGACCGCAGCGCGCGGGCGGTGGCGTCGGGGTCGGCCGGCAGCAGCAGCACCGTGCCGTCGGGGGTGTTCGACGCGTCCACGCCGGCGGCCGCCATGACGAGCCCGAGCCGGTTCTCCACGATGCGCGTGACGCCGCCCGGGTGCTCGCGGGTCGCCACCACGCGCACGGTCTCGGCGGTGATCGCCGCCTCCCGGTCCGCCGCGTGCACCACGCGGCCCTCGGCCTTGGAGACGACCTTGCTCGTCACCACCAGCACGTCGCCGTCCTGCAGCGCCGTCGCCGGCCGGTCCGCCGCGTCCGCCGCGAGCGCGTCCCCGACCAGGGCGGCCAGGTCGTCCCCCGGGCGCACCTCGCCCATCCCGGGGACGCCCCAGGCGGTCAGCAGGTCCGCGGCGGCGGAGCGGGGGCCGGGCACCGTCAGCGCACCAGCTGCGGCAGCACGTCCCGGCCGAACACGTCGATCCACTCGCGCTGGTTGCGGCCCACGTTGTGCAGGTAGACGCGGTCGAAGCCGAGGTCCACGTACTTCTGGATCTCCGCGCGGTGCACGTCGGGGTCGGACGAGATGACCATGCGGCCCTCGAAGTCCTCGGGGCGCACCAGCTTGGCCATCTGCGCGAAGTCGAACGGCGAGCGGATGTCGCCCTTCGGGAACTTCATACCGCCGTTGGGCCACTCGGTCATCGCGTTCTCGAGCGCCTGCTCGTCGGTCTCCGCCCAGGACAGGTGGAGCTGCAGCACCTTCGGCAGCGCCTCGGGGTCGCGCCCGGACTCGCGCACGCCCTCGTCGAACTTGGCGAACAGGCCGCTGATCTTCTCCAGCGGGGCGCCGACCGTGATGAGGCCGTCGGCGTGCTTGCCGGCGCGCTTCGCGGTGACGGGGCCGGCGGTCGCGACCAGGATCTCCGGGGCGACCTCGGGCATGGTCCACAGGCGGGTCGACTCGAGCTTGTAGAACTGCCCGGCGTGCTTCACGTCCTTGCCGGCGATCGAGGCGGCGAACAGCTTCTTGATGATGTCGATGGCCTCGAACATGCGGTTGATCCGCTCGGGCGCCTCGGGCCAGTACTGCGCGGTGACGTGCTCGTTCAGCGCCTCGCCGGAACCGAGGCCCAGCCAGTGCCGGCCCGGGTACATCGCCGCGAGCGTCGCGGAGGCCTGCGCCACCATCGCCGGGTGCCAGCGGAACGTCGGCGCGGTCACGCCCGGCCCCATGTCCCCCGTCGTGCGCTCGCCCAGCGCGGCCAGGACGTTCCACACGAACGCGGACTGCCCCTGCTGGGGCACCCACGGCTGGAAGTGGTCGGCCGCCATCGTGCCGAGGAACCCGTGCTGCTCGGCGTACGCCGACAGCTCCACGGCCTCCGTCGGGTGGAACTGCTCCAGCATCGCCGCGTACCCGACCTGCAGGCCCTCGGCCACCACACCCTGTGCCACGAACGCTCTCCCTCACGTGCCCGGCGCCGCGCTGTCGCGGGGCCTGGGTCGAGCGTAACCAGCGCGTGTGTCCGGCGGATTCCCGGCGGGCGTCGCGCCCGTGTCGGCCGGCTTGACCGGCTCCGCCGCCGTTGCCAGGCTCGCGGGGAACCCCGCCGGCGAGGAGGCCGCATGCCCCACCCGATCGTCCTGGACTGCGACCCGGGCCACGACGACGCCGTCGCGCTGCTGCTCGCGCACGGCAACCCCGAGATCGAGCTGCTGGCGGTCACCACCGTGGCCGGCAACCAGACGCTCGACCGCGTGACCCGCAACGCCCTGTCCGTCGCGCGGGTCGCCGGCATCGCGGGCGTGCCGTTCGCCGCGGGCGCCGACCGTCCCCTGGTGCGGGAGCGGGAGCACGCGCCCAGCATCCACGGCGAGTCGGGGCTCGACGGCCCGGTGCTGCCGGAGCCGGTGCTCGCCCCCGACCCGCGGCACGCGGTCGAGCTCATCGTCGAGACGGTCATGTCGCGCGAGCCCGGCACGGTCACGCTGGTGCCGACGGGACCGCTGACGAACATCGCGCTCGCCGCCCGCACCGAGCCGCGGATCGTCGAGCGCGTCAAGCAGGTCGTCCTCATGGGCGGGGCGGCGCGGACCGGCAACTGGACGCCGGTCGCGGAGTTCAACGTGCTCGCGGACCCCGAGGCCGCCCGGGTGGTGGTGCGGGCCGGGTGGGACGTCGTCGTCGTGGGGCTGGACGTGACGCACCAGGCGCTCGCGACGCCGGACGTGGTCGAGCGGATCGCGGCCGTCGGGACCGCGCCGGCGCGGTTCGTCGGCGAGCTGCTGGAGTTCTTCGGCCGCACCTACCGCGAGACGATGGGCTTCCCGCACCCGCCGGTGCACGACCCGTGCGCGGTCGCCTACGTCATCGACCCCGCGGTGCTCACGCTGCGGCGGGCGCCGGTCGACGTCGAGCTCGCGGGCGAGCTGACCACCGGGATGACGGTGGTCGACCTGCGCGGGCCCGCGCCGGACGGCTGCCGCACCTCGGTGGCGCTCGGCCTGGACCGGGACCGGTTCTGGGACCTCGTGGTGGACGCGCTGGAGCGGATCGGGGACGTGCCCGCCTGACCCTCAGCGCGCGGACGTGCCGAGGATGGCGCCGCTGAGCGCCTCGACGGGCTCGCGCGGGGACTGCGGGTTCGCCACCAGCGTCAGGTCGACGTCCCCCAGCTCGGGCAGCCCGAGCCCCGCGGGCAGCTGCACCAGGTCGTCGGGGATCAGGCTCTGCGGCAGCACCGCGATGCCCATGCCGGCCCGCAGCGCCGCGAGCACGCCGTTCACCTCGACGGTCTTGCAGGTGATGCGCCACGGCCGCCCCGCGTCGGTGAGGGCCGCCACCGCCGCCTGCCGGGTGATCGAGCTGCCCTGGTAGGTGATGAGCGGAACGGGGGCGTCGGCGTCCACCGGGGTGCCGGGCAGCGCGACCCACACCAGGCGGTCGCGCCGCACGAGCTGGCCCTCCGCCTGACCGGTGACCTCCTTGATGAACACGAGGTCGAGCTGCCCGGCGCGCAGCCGGCGGTGCAGGGCACCGCTCTGGGCGACCGTGAGCTCGAGGTTGATCCGCGGGTGCAGGCGCCGGAAGTCCCGGAGCACCCGCGGGAGCTGGGCGAGCGCGAGGTCGTCGGCGGCGCCGAACCGCAGGCGGCCGTGCATCGCCGAGCCCGTGAAGTACCGGGCGGCCTCGTCGTGCGCCGCGAGGATCGTCCGGGCGAACGACGCCATCGCCTGCCCGTCGTCGGTGAGCTGCACGCCGCGGGTGTCCCGGTCGAGCAGCCGGCGCCCGGCGGCGTCCTCGAGCTTGCGGACGTGCTGGCTGACCGTGGGCTGCGACAGACCCCGCCGGGCGGCGGCGCGCGTGAAGTTCAACGTCTCGGAAACCGCGAGGAAAGTGCGGAGCTGGTCGGGGTCAAACACGGAGAACCTCACGGTCGCGGGGGCGGTCGCGGACCTGCGGCGACGCCCGGGGGTCATTACGGAACATCATCACACTGATAGTCGTGATGACGTCGAGAAATCGCACGCCCGCGCGTACCGGGGAGGCACCGCCTCGTCACGAACCGGTTCCGCACGCACCCCACCGCACCTCTCAGCAAGGAACACCTGTGTCACCGGCACGCCGCCCGTCCCCGTCCCCGACCCGCACCCGCCGCCCCTCGACCGCCCGCTCGCCGCGCGCGCCCCGCACGCCCGGCACCGGCCGGCTCCGCCGGACCCTGCACCGCACGCCGCGCGCCCCCCACCGGCGCCCCGCCGCCGACGGCGCCCCCGCGCCCCGCAACGCCACCCTCGCGGCGCTCGGCGTCCGGAACTTCCGCCTCTACGTCTCCTCGCAGGTGCTCACGAACACCTGCGGCTGGGCGGCCCGCGTCGCCCAGGACTGGCTGGTGCTCAGCCTCACCGGCTCCGCCGCGCTCGTCGGCCTCACCGTCACGCTGCAGTTCGTGCCGATGCTGCTGCTCGGCCTCGTCGGCGGCGTGGTCGCCGACCGCTACCCGCGGCGCCGCGTGCTCATGGTGACGCAAACCGTCTTCGGGCTGTCGACCCTCGCGGTCGGCGTGCTCGCGCTGTCCGGGCACGTCCGGGCGTGGCACGTGCTGCTCGCCGCGTTCGTCAGCGGGCTCGCCACGGTGTTCGACAACCCCGCCCGCCAGGCGTTCGTGCACGAGGTCGCCGGCCCCGAGCACCTGCGCCAGGCGATCAGCGTGAACTCCGCGGTGTTCCAGCTCGGCGGCCTCGTCGGTCCGGCCGTGGCGGGGGCGCTCATCGGCGCCGTCGGCGAGGGCTGGACGTTCCTGCTCAACGCCGTGGCGTGCCTGGCCGCCGTCGCGCTGCTCGCCGTCATGCGCGCCGGGGAGCTCACCGCCGCCCCGGTCGTCGCGCGCGCCAAGGGCCAGCTCCGCGAGGGACTGGCGTACGTGCGGCGGTCGCCGCGGATCCTGTGGTCGGTGGTCCTCGTCGGGTTCGTCGCCGTCACCGGCGTGAACATGGCGACCGTGCTCGCGGCGTACACCGACCAGGTGTTCCGCACCGACGCCGGCGGCTACGCGCTGCTCACCTCGATGCTCGCGGTCGGCGCCCTCGCCGGCGCGCTGCTGTCCACCCGCCGCCGCGGCAGCCGCATCACGCACCTGGTGCTGCTGGCCGGCGTCATCGGGCTGCTGCAGCTGCTGGCCGCCGCCGCCCCGTCCAAGCCCGTGTTCGTCGCCGTGCTCGTCGCCATGGGCCTGGTCACGCTGCTGTACCTCACGGGGTCCAACACGCTCGTGCAGACGACCGTCGCCACCCACGTGCGCGGCCGGGTCATGGCGCTGTACGTGCTCGTGCTGCTCGGCGCGCAGGCCGTGTCCGGCACGCTCGTCGGCTGGGTGTGCGAGCACCTCGGCGCCCGGGCCGGCATGGTCGCCTGCGGCGTCGGCCCGCTGCTCGGCGCTGTCGTCGTCGGCCTCGCGCTCGCCCGCCGCGCCGAGGGCGGCACCCGCGCGACGGTCCGCCGCTTCACCAGCCGGGAGACCGTCCCCGCCTGACGCGCCGCGTCGGCACGGGCGGCGCCGGCGGCAGCGGCGCGGGCGGCACGGCGGGCCCGGAGTTTCTGGGAAGATGGGTGACCATGACCGACCTGCCTCCCGCCCCGCACGCCGCCGCCCCCTCGACCGCCCCCGTGGCGGGCGTACGCGCGGTACGCGAGGTACCGGACCGGGTGTCGCTCGACGGGGTCGAGGAGCGCTGGGACGGCGCGTGGACCGCGCAGGGCACGTACACGTTCGACCGGACGCGCACGCGCGAGCAGGTGTACTCCATCGACACCCCGCCGCCCACGGTCTCCGGCTCGCTGCACGTCGGGCACGTCTTCTCCTACACGCACACCGACGTCGTCGCCCGGTACCGCCGGATGCGCGGCGCCGAGGTGTTCTACCCGATGGGCTGGGACGACAACGGGCTGCCGACCGAGCGCCGCGTGCAGAACTACTTCGGCGTCCGCTGCGACCCGTCGCTGCCGTACGACCCGGACTTCGAGCCGCCGCACGTCGGCGGCGAGGGCAAGAGCGTCAAGGCCGCCGACCAGGTGCCGATCAGCCGGCGCAACTTCGTCGAGCTGTGCGAGCGCCTGACCGTCGAGGACGAGCAGCAGTTCGAGGCGCTGTGGCGCCGGCTCGGCCTGTCGGTCGACTGGGCCATGACGTACCAGACCATCTCCGCCGAGGCCCGCGCCGTCGCGCAGCAGGCGTTCCTGCGGAACCTGGCCCGCGGCGAGGCGTACCAGGCGGAGGCCCCGGGCCTGTGGGACGTGACGTTCCAGACCGCCGTCGCGCAGGCCGAGCTGGAGGCGCGCCCCTACCCCGGCGCGTTCCACCGGGTGGCGTTCCACCGCGACGGCGCCGAGCCGGTGCACATCGAGACGACCCGCCCCGAGCTGCTCCCGGCGTGCGTCGCGCTCATCGCGCACCCGGACGACGAGCGCTACCAGCACCTGTTCGGCACCACGGTGACGAGCCCGCTGTTCGGCGTCGAGGTGCCCGTGCTGGCCCACCCGGCCGCCGAGCCGGACAAGGGCGCGGGCATCGCGATGTGCTGCACCTTCGGCGACCTGACGGACGTGCAGTGGTGGCGCGAGCTGCAGCTGCCGACCCGCTCGGTGATCGGCCGCGACGGCCGCCTGCTGCGCGAGGTGCCGGAGTGGGTCACGTCCGCGGAGGGCCGCGCGGCGTACGAGGAGATCGGCGGGAAGACGACGTTCTCGGCGCGCGAGGCGGTCGTGGCGGGGCTGCGCGCGTCGGGCGACCTGGACGGCGAGCCGGCGCGGACCGAGCGCATGGCGAACTTCTTCGAGAAGGGCGACAAGCCGCTCGAGATCGTCACCTCCCGCCAGTGGTACATCCGCAACGGCGGGCGCGACGCGGACCTGCGCGCCGCGCTGCTCGCCCGGGGGCAGGAGCTCGGGTTCCACCCGGACTTCATGCGGGTCCGGTACGAGAACTGGGTCGGCGGCCTCAACGGCGACTGGCTGGTGTCGCGGCAGCGGTTCTTCGGCGTGCCGTTCCCGGTCTGGTACCCGCTCGACGCGGACGGCCGGCCGGACCACGACCACCCGCTGCTCCCGTCCGAGGACCAGCTCCCCGTCGACCCGTCGTCCGACGTCCCCTCGGGCTACACCGCGGACCAGCGCGGCGTGCCGGGCGGCTTCGTGGGCGACCCCGACATCATGGACACCTGGGCGACGTCGTCCCTGTCCCCGCAGATCGCGGGCGGCTGGCGCTCCGACCCCGACCTGTTCGAGCGGGTGTTCCCGATGGACCTGCGCCCCCAGGGGCAGGACATCATCCGCACCTGGCTGTTCTCGACGGTGGTCCGCTCGCACCTGGAGCACGGCGGCCTGCCGTGGCGGGACGCCGCGATCAGCGGCTGGATCCTCGACCCCGACCGCAAGAAGATGTCGAAGTCCAAGGGCAACGTCGTCACGCCGATGGGCCTGCTCGAGGAGCACGGCTCGGACGCGGTGCGGTACTGGGCGGCGAGCGCCCGCCTGGGCACCGACGCGGCGTTCGAAGTCGGCCAGATGAAGATCGGCCGCCGCCTCGCGATCAAGGTGCTGAACGCGTCCAAGTTCGCGCTCTCGTTCGGCCCGGCGGAGCAGGGCGCGTCCGCGCTCGACCCGTCGCTGGTCACCGACGCGCTGGACCGCGCGATGCTCGCCGGACTGGCGGACGTCGTCGAGCGGGCGACCGCGGCGCTGGAGGCGTACGACCACACCCGCGCCCTGGAGCTGACGGAGACGTTCTTCTGGACGTTCTGCGACGACTACCTGGAGCTCGTGAAGGACCGCGCCTACGGGGCGGGCGCCGGCGCCGCCGACGTGACGCCGGAGACCGCCTCGGCCCGCGCGGCGCTGAACCTGGCGCTCGACGTGCTGCTGCGCCTGTTCGCGCCGGTCCTGCCGTTCGCGACCGAGGAGGTCTGGTCGTGGTGGCGCGAGGGCTCGGTGCACCGCGCCCCGTGGCCGACGGCCGAGCCGCTGCGCGCGGCGGCCGGTGACGGCGACCCGTCCGTGGTCGCGGCGGCGGGCGCGGCGCTGGCGGCCCTGCGCAAGGTCAAGTCCGAGGCCAAGGTGTCGATGCGCACGGAGATCCTCCGCGCCCGGCTGGAGGTCCCCGCGGCGCTGCTGCCGGGCGTCCGGGTGGCGCTGGCGGACGTCCGCGCCGCGGGCCGGGCGACGGGGACGCTCGACGTGGTGGAGGTGCCGGACGGCCCCGAGGCCGCCGTGGTGGCCCGCGACGCCGAGCTGCTCCCGCCGGAGCCGAAGGAGCCGAAGCAGCCGACGGCCTGAGCCGCCGGGCCGTCCGGCCTGAGCCGCCGGGCCTTCCGGCCTGAGCCGTCGGACCGGTCGGTCTGCGCACGCGACAGGGCGCGCACCTCCGGGTGCGCGCCCTGTCGCGTCTGCGGGGCCGGGTGGGTGGCGGCGGCCCGTCCGCCGTGCGGGAACCGTGGCAACCTGGGACTCTCGTCCCACAGCACCCGGTTATGCATACGTATCGTCTCCGACGTATAGTCTTGCGGCTGGTTTCCACACGAGGAGTTCCCCGATGCGCACCCGTCATCTCGCCGCCCTGCCCGCCGCCGTCACGGCCGCCCTGCTGCTCGCCGCCTGCGGGGGTGGCAGCGGCTCCGGCGACGCGACCACCGAGGGCGGCGTGCCCCTCGTGCAGGCCGGCTCGCTGACCGTCTGCACGAACCCGCCGTTCGAGCCCTTCGAGTTCGAGGAGGACGGCCAGATCGTCGGCCTCGACATGGACATCGTCGGCGAGGTCGCCGCCGACCTCGGCGTCGACCTCAACGTGAAGGTCACCCCGTTCGAGGGCATCCAGTCCGGCGCCGACGTCAACAGCGGCAACTGCGACATCGTCGCCTCGGGCCTGACGATCACGGACGAGCGCCAGGAGAAGATGGACTTCTCCGACCCGTACTTCGACGCCGACCAGGGCCTGCTCGTGCCCGAGGGCTCCGGCATCGACGGCGTGGACGCGCTGGAGGGCAAGTCCATCGCCGTGCAGCAGGCCACCACCGGCGAGAGCTGGGCGCAGGACAACGGCCTCACGACGGTCCAGTTCCAGGACCTCGGCCTGCAGGTCCAGGCGCTCAAGACCGGCCAGGTGGACGCCGTCGTCAACGACATCGCGGTGCTCGGGGCGTTCGTGTCCGAGGGCTTCGAGGTCGCCGCGACGTTCCCGACCGGCGAGCAGTACGGGCTCGGCATGAAGAAGGGCAACACCGCCCTGCTCGACGCCGTGAACGCCACGCTGGACCGCATCCACGAGGACGGCACGTACGACGCCATCTACACCGAGCGCGTGGGCACCGCGCCGTCCGGCGCCTCGGCCTCGCCGACCGCCTCGGACGGCTGAGGTGACCACGACGTCCTCCGCGCCGGGTCCCGGGGCGATCACCGCCCCGCGGACCCGCTGGAGCCCGCGGCGCCGCGCCCGGGCGTTCCGGACCGCGCAGTACGCGCTCATCGTCGTCGTCCTGGTCGCCCTGGCGTTCGCGATCGACTGGTCCAAGATCGGCGAGAACTTCTTCAACGTCGAGGCCGCGCGCGACGTGCTGCGGCTCGTCCCGCGCGCGCTGCTGAACACCCTGCGGTACACGTTCGCGGGCTTCGCGGTCGGCCTGTCGCTCGGCACGCTGCTCGCGCTGATGAAGCTGTCGTCCGTGCGGGCGTACCGGTGGATCGCGACCGTCTACATCGAGTTCTTCCGGGGCATCCCGGCGCTGCTCGTCGTCATCTCCTTCGGGTACGCGGTGCCGATCGCGCTCGGCGTGCAGATCGGCTCGATCACCCTCAAGGCGGCGCTCGCGCTCGGCATGGTGTCGGCCGCCTACATCGCGGAGACGCTGCGCGCCGGCCTGCAGGCCGTGCCCCGCGGCCAGGTCGAGGCCGCCCGGTCGCTCGGCATGTCGCACGGCCGGACGCTGCGCAGCGTCGTCGTGCCGCAGGCGTTCCGCATCGTGCTGCCCCCGATGACCAACGAGTTCATCCTGCTCACCAAGGACACGTCGCTGATCTTCCTGCTCGGCCTGGCCGCCGACCAGTACGACCTGACGTACGTGGGCCGCGAGGCGCTGAACAGCGCGTCCGGCGGCCTCACGCCGCTGTTCCTGATCGGTGGCTGCTACCTGCTGATCACCCTGCCGCTCGGGCAGCTCGCCCGGTACCTGGAGAAGCGCACCGGCGCGAGGAGCCGCTCATGACCACCGACTCCCCCGTCGTCCGCATCGCGGGCCTGCGCAAGTCCTTCGGCGAGCGCGAGGTCCTCACCGGCATCGACCTGGACGTCCAGGCCGGCGAGGTCGTCTGCGTGATCGGTCCGTCCGGCTCCGGCAAGTCGACGCTGCTGAGGTGCGTGAACCTGCTCGAGCAGCCGTCGGCCGGCCGGGTCGAGGTGCTGGGCGTCGACGTCACCGACCCCGACGTCGACATCGACCGGGTGCGCACGCACGTCGGCATGGTGTTCCAGCAGTTCAACCTGTTCAGCCACCGCACGGTCCTCGAGAACTGCACGATGGCGCAGCGGCAGGTGCTCAAGCGCTCCGCCGCGGAGGCCGACCGGGTCGCCCGGGCGAACCTCGAGCGGGTCGGGCTCGCCGACCGCGCGGACGCCCACCCCGGTCAGCTGTCCGGCGGGCAGCAGCAGCGCGTGGCGATCGCCCGCGCGCTGTCGATGGACCCGCAGCTCATGCTCTTCGACGAGCCGACGTCCGCCCTGGACCCGGAGCTCGTCGGTGACGTGCTGGCCGTCATGCGCGACCTCGCCGACGGCGGCATGACGATGATGGTCGTCACGCACGAGATGGCGTTCGCCCGCGAGGTCGGCGACCGGGTCGTGTTCATGGACGAGGGCGCCGTGGTGGAGCAGGGCCCGGCGGACGAGGTCATCGGGAACCCGCGCGAGGCGCGGACGCGCTCGTTCCTGCAGCGCGTCCTCGACCCCACCCACGCGGGCTCGGCCTGACGCCGCCGTCCGCGCCGGTGGGTGGCGCCCCGCCGGATAGCATGCGGGACGGCACCGTCGCGCCCGGCGCGGCCCGCCCGCGGCCCAGCCCACCCGACCAGGAGCACCGATGCGCGAGTTCAGCGCCGACACCCCCGTCCCGCACGACCCGACGCTGACCGTCCCCGGCCTGCTGCTGCAGCGGCTCGCGCGCGGCGCGTCCGGCGTCATCATCGAGCGGTCGGCCGGCCTGGGCGGGTCGTGGACCCCCGTCACGGTCGCCGAGTTCGTGGCGGAGGTGACCGCGCTCGCGAAGGGCCTGGTGGCGCGCGGGCTGGAGCCCGGCGACCGCGTCGCGATCATGTCCCGCACCCGCTACGAGTGGACGCTGACCGACTTCGCGGTGTGGTTCGCCGGCGGCGTGGGCGTGCCGGTCTACGAGACCTCGTCGGCCGAGCAGGTGCAGTGGATCCTGTCCGACTCCGGCGCCTCGCTGGTGGTCGTCGAGACGGCCGCGCACGCCGCGGTCGTCGGCCAGGTCCGTGCCGAGGTCCCGGCGGTGCGCGACGTGTCCGTCATCGACGAGGGCGGCCTCGCCCAGCTGGTCGCCGCGGGCGCCGGGGTGCCGGACGCGGAGATCGAGCGCCGCCGCTCCCTGGCCGCCGCCGGCGACCTCGCGACGATCATCTACACCTCCGGCACCACCGGCCGGCCGAAGGGCGTCGAGCTCACGCACGGCAACTTCGTGGACAACGCCCGCAACGGCGTCGCCGCGCTGGCCGAGGTGTGCGCCACGCCGGGCTCCCGGACGCTGCTGTTCATGCCGCTGGCGCACGTGTTCGCCCGGTTCATCCAGATGGTCGCGATCGAGGCGGGCTCTCCGCTGGGGCACACCCCCGACACCCGCAACCTGCTGGCGGACTTCGCGTCGTTCCGGCCGACGTACATCCTCGCCGTGCCGCGGGTGTTCGAGAAGGTGTACAACTCCGCGGAGCAGAAGGCCGGGCACGGGTTCCGGCTCAAGATGTTCCGCTGGGCCGCGAAGGTGTCGATCACCTACTCGCGCGCGCTGGAGACCCCGGCGGGCCCGTCCGCGCAGCTGCGCGCCGCGCACGCGGCCGCGACCGCCCTCGTGCTGCGCAAGCTCAAGGACGCCATGGGCGGCGACCTGCGGTACGCGATCTCCGGCGGCGCGCCGCTCGGCGAGCGCCTGGGCCACTACTTCCGCGGGCTCGGCCTGGTCGTGCTCGAGGGCTACGGCCTCACCGAGACGACCGCCCCGTCCGCGGTGAACCGGCCCGGCCTGGTGAAGATCGGCACCGTCGGACCGGCCTACCCCGGGACCGCCCTGCGGGTGGGCGAGGACGGCGCCGTGTACGCCAAGGGCCCGCACGTGTTCCGCGGGTACCACGACAACCCCGGCGCCACGGCCGAGGTGCTCGACGCGGACGGCTGGTTCGCGACCGGCGACATCGGCACCCTGGACGACGACGGCTACCTGCGGCTCACCGGCCGGGCGAAGGAGCTCATCGTCACCGCCGGCGGCAAGAACGTCGCGCCCGCCGTGCTCGAGGACCGGTTCCGCGGGCACCCGCTGGTCAGCCAGGTCGTCGTCGTCGGCGACGGCCGGCCGTTCATCGGCGCGCTCGTGACGCTGGACGCCGACATGCTGCCCGGCTGGCTGACCATGCACGGCCTGCCGCCGATGGACGTGCGCACCGCCGCCCAGCACCCCGAGGTGCTCGCCGCCCTGGACCGGGCCGCGGCCCGCGCCAACGAGGCCGTGTCCCGCGCCGAGTCCATCCGCAAGATCCGGGTGCTCGACGGCGACTTCACCGAGGCGAACGGCTACCTCACGCCGTCGCTCAAGGTGAAGCGCGCCCTGGTCCTCAAGGACTTCGCGGCCGACGTCGACGAGCTGTACGTCGACACCCGCCAGAAGTAGGCCGCGCGGGTCCGGGCGGGCGCACCGCCCGCCCGGACCCGGCCGTCACACCACGCGGTGCAGGCGGCCCTGGTCGTGCGACTGCGTCGGCACCGCCTCGCTCGGCGTGGAGTCGTCGTTCCAGCGCAGGACGGCCCCCACGCCGTCGAGCACGTCCACGGAGCCGTCCGTGGCGATCGTCAGGCCCGCGTCCTGCCCGAGCGCCGCGCGCAGCAGCGCGACGTCCGCCGGCATCCGCCGCGCGCCCTCGGTGACGCCGATGCCCACGAGGTCGCTCTCGCCGGTCGCGATCTGCAGCGGCTCCGGCCCGACCCACAGCGTCCGGGCCGACAGGGTCGAGTCCGGCAGCGTGACGTCCTCGTGCAGCACCAGCTCGCGCACCTGACCGCGCTGCAGCACCGTGACGACGTCGTCCAGCGACGTCACCGCCGCTCCCCCGCGGCCGATCTCCGACCGGTAGCGCTCCAGGGTGTCCTCGCGGCGGCGCGCCCGGAACTGCTCCAGGGCCTCGGCGACCCGCTGCTGGAACACGTCCTGCTTCACGCCGTCCGCGCGCGAGCCGCCGGCGACCTCCACCAGCAGGTCCTTCGTGCGCGGCGCGACCGCGTGGCACAGCAGCGACACGGCCCGCACGTCGCCGGTCACCAGCACGATCTCGGGCTTCTTCTCCACCACCTGGCGGTCCAGGTCGGCCGCGACCGTCTCGGCGTTGCGCTCCCAGGAGTCCTCGGCGCGCATCTGCATCCGCCGGTGCGCCCAGCCGCCGCCCTCCCGCGCCTTGTGCAGCACGTCGTGGTCGCCCTCGACGCTCTCCTTCGCGGCGTCCCGCAGCCCCGACCCGTCCGACCACGTGAGGTCGGCGCCCTGCCGGTCGATCTCCACCAGCAGGAACCGCGTGGCCTGGTCGGCGGCGCGCACGGCCGGCAGCAGCACCGGCACGTCGTCGAGCACCGCGGTGGACTGCGCCGGCGGCTCCTTCAGCACCCGGTCCACGACCACGCCCGCACCGTCCGCGACCACCACCCGGCCGTGCGGCCCCGCGACACCGGTCGGCCGCGTCACCCGCTCCTCGATCTCGTCGAGCACCGTCGCCGTGGCGCCCGCGCGCTCCAGCTCCCGGCGCAGGGACCGCCAACGACCCGCCACCTCCTCGTCGCCCGACGCGTCGGCGCGGGTGGCGTCCAGGTGGACCGTCACGAACGGGGCGGGACGGCCGAGCAGGGGCTTGAGCCAGTGCAGTTCCACGTGCGACCTCCGAGGTCTCGGATGCGTGGGTCGTGCCGGCGGAGCGCCTGCCGGGCCACACCGGCCGACCGGTCCTGACCTCTCCCACCCTCTGACACCCGGGGCCGTCGCGCCACCCCTCGACCGGCGCGTCGGCCCGCACGCGCGCGGGCGTGTCGCGCCCGTCCGGGCGCGGGACCGCTCCCACCGGGAGCGGGCCGCACCGTGCTGCGGATGGGCCGCGCCGTCGGCCGGGGGCCGCACCGTCAGCCGGGGGGCGCACCGCCGGCGCGCGGGCCGCACCGCCGGCGGGCGGGGCGGCGTCAGCCCTCGGGCGCCTCGTCCGCGCCGGGACCCTGCGGGCCGGCGGCGATCGCCTCGTGGTGCCGGATGACCTCCTCGACGATGAACGCGAGGAACTTCTCGGCGAACACCGGGTCCAGGTCGGCCTGGTGGGCGAGGTCCCGCAGCCGCGCGACCTGCTGCGCCTCCCGCCCCGGGTCGGACGCGGGCAGGCCGAGCCGCGCCTTCAGCACGCCGACCTGCTGGGTCGCCTTGAACCGCTCGGCGAGCAGGTGGATCAGCGCGGCGTCGATGTTGTCGATGCTGCCGCGCAGGCGGGCGAGCTCGGGGGGTGTCGTCACGCCCACGATCGTAGGGGGCGTGCGCGGCAGGTCAGGCGCTCTTCTCGCGGGGCGTGCGCTTCACCGGCCGGGGCACCAGGGTCGGGTTGACGTTCTCGAGCACGACCTCGCGGTTCACGACGACCCGCTCGACGTCGTCACGGCTCGGCACCTCGAACATCACCTGCTGGAGGACCTCCTCCATGATGGCCCGCAGCCCGCGCGCGCCCGTGCCGCGCAGCAGCGCCTGGTCGGCGATCGCCTCGACGGCGTCGTCCGTGAACTCCAGCTCGACGCCGTCGATCTCGAACATCCGCTGGTACTGCTTGACCAGCGCGTTGCGCGGCTCGGTGAGGATCCGCACGAGCGCGCCCTGGTCCAGCGGGGAGACCGTCGTGATGACCGGCACGCGCCCGATGAACTCCGGGATCAGCCCGAACTTCAGCAGGTCCTCCGGCATGACGTCGCCGTACACGTCGCGGTCGTCCGCGGTGTGCAGCGGGGCGCCGAAGCCGATGCCCCGGCGGCCGGCGCGCGACGTGATGATCTCGTCCAGCCCGGCGAACGCGCCGGCCACGATGAACAGCACGTTCGTCGTGTCGATCTGGATGAACTCCTGGTGCGGGTGCTTGCGCCCGCCCTGCGGCGGCACCGACGCGGTCGTGCCCTCGAGGATCTTCAGCAGCGCCTGCTGCACGCCCTCGCCCGACACGTCGCGGGTGATCGACGGGTTCTCGCTCTTGCGGGCGATCTTGTCGATCTCGTCGATGTAGATGATCCCGGTCTCGGCCTTCTTCACGTCGAAGTCGGCGGCCTGGATGAGCTTGAGCAGGATGTTCTCGACGTCCTCGCCGACGTAGCCCGCCTCCGTGAGGGCCGTGGCGTCCGCGATCGCGAACGGGACGTTGAGCATCCGCGCGAGGGTCTGCGCGAGGTACGTCTTGCCGCAGCCCGTGGGGCCGATCAGCAGGATGTTCGACTTCGCGATCTCGACCGAGTCCTCGGCCTGGGCGGTCCCCACCGTCGGGGTCGCCTCGCCGGCCTGGATGCGCTTGTAGTGGTTGTACACGGCCACGGCGAGCGACCGCTTCGCGGGCTCCTGGCCGACGATGTACTGCTCGAGGAACGCGAAGATCTCCTTCGGCTTGGGCAGCTCCACCATGCCGATCTCGGTGGCCTCGGCCCGCTCCTCCTCCATGATCTCGTTGCAGAGCTCGATGCACTCGTCGCAGATGTAGACGCCCGGCCCCGCGATGAGCTTCTTGACCTGCTTCTGCGACTTCCCGCAGAACGAGCACTTGAGAAGGTCAGCGCCGTCCCCGATGCGAGCCACGTGCGTCCCCTTCCCTCGGTGCGACCCTCGGCGGTCGCGTCGTTGCTGCGGAGGCGGCCGCGTCGCGGGCCGCCCCTCGGTCCATCACACACCACCGGGGGCGGTGTGTCAGCCTGCGCGCGTCCCGGCGTCGGGCGTGTCGCGCGACCCGGCCGTCCCGTCCGGCCGGTCCGCCGCGCGCTGGGCGGGCGGAACGGCCGGACGGGCGACGGTCACGGCTCGACGGTCGTCGCGACGACACCCTTGCGGGACGCGAGCACCTGGTCCACGAGACCGTACTCGTGCGCCTGCGCCGCGGTGAGGATCTTGTCGCGCTCGATGTCCTGCCGCACCTTCTCGATCGGCTGGCCGGTGTGGTGCGCGAGGGTTTCCTCGAGCCACTCGCGCATCCGGATCAGCTCGTTGGCGTGGATCTCGATGTCGGACGCCTGGGCGTAGCCGCCGCCCTCCATCGCGGGCTGGTGGATCAGCACGCGGGCGTTCGGCAGCGCCAGGCGCTTGCCCGGGGTGCCGGCCGCCAGCAGGACCGCCGCGGCGGACGCCGCCTGGCCCAGGCACACCGTCTGGATCTGCGGCTTGATGTACTGCATCGTGTCGTAGATCGCGGTCAGCGCGGTGAACGAGCCACCGGGCGAGTTGATGTACAGCGTGATGACGCCGTCCGGGTCCGTCGACTCCAGGACCAGCAGCTGGGCCATGATGTCGTCCGCGGAGGCGTCGTCCACCTGCACGCCGAGGAAGATGATGCGGTCCTCGAACAGCTTGGTGTACGGGTCCTGCCGCTTGAAGCCGTAGGCGGTGCGCTCCTCGAACTGGGGCAGCACGTAGCGGGAGGTCGGGGCCGCCGTGGCGGCGCCCCAGCCACCGGCGAGGCGCCCGGCGCGGGCGATGAACTGCGACTCGGTGCTCACGGGTTCTCCTTCTCGGAAGTCTGTCGGTCGGCGGGGCGCGTCAGGAGCCGGTGCCGCCGCCGCCGGTGACGGCGCCGGCGTGGGTGACGACCTTGTCGACGAACCCGTACTCGAGCGCCTCGGGCGCCGTGAACCAGCGGTCGCGGTCCGAGTCGGCGGTGATCTGCTCGACCGTCTTGCCGGTCTGCTCGGCGATCAGCGACGCGAGGACCGTCTTCATGTGCAGGATCAGCTGGGCGTTGATCCGCACGTCGGTCGCGGTGCCGCCGATGCCGCCGGACGGCTGGTGCATCATCACGCGGGCGTGCGGGGTGGCGTAGCGCTTGCCCTTCGCGCCGGACGAGAGCAGGAACTGCCCCATCGACGCGGCCATGCCCATCGCCACGGTGGCGACGTCCGGCTGGATGTACTGCATGGTGTCGTAGATCGCCATGCCGGCCGTGATGGAGCCGCCGGGCGAGTTGATGTACAGGAAGATGTCCTTGTCGGGGTCCTCCGCCGCGAGCAGCATCATCTGCGCGCAGATGGCGTTCGCGTTCTCGTCCCGGACCTCGGAGCCCAGCCAGATGATCCGCTCCTTGAGGAGCCGGTTGTAGATGGAGTCGTTGAGGCCGAGTCCCCCGGACTCGGCCCGGGCGATCGCCGGCGTCTGGTCGTTCACGAAGGCTCCCTCGTCAGGCTTGGTTGCTTGCAGCGACCCTAACGCCCGGCCCCGGTGCCGTTCGTCCCGCTCACCCCCCGTTTCGCTGACGGCGCACGGCGGCGGCGGGCGGGCGGCGGGCGGACGGCGGGTGGACGGCGCGGGGCGGGACGCGCGGAGGGCCCCGCACCGGGTCGGTGCGGGGCCCTCCGGGAACGCGGGGCTCAGGCCTCGGCGTCGTCCTTCGCCGGGGCGTCGCCCTCGGCGGCGGCCGGCTCGGCGGACGCCTCGGCGACGGCGTCCTCCGCCGCGGCGAGCGCGGCGTCGTCCTCGTCCGACCCGATGAACTCCGACAGGTCCACCGCGGCACCGGCGCCGTCGACGACGGCCACGCGGCGCAGCGCCACGGCCAGCGCCTTCGAGCGCGCGACCTCGGCCACCATCGCCGGGATCTGGCCCTGCTGGTCGATGGTCTGGATGAAGGTGTTCGGGTCCATGCCGTACTGGCGGGACGCGCTCACCAGGTAGTCGACGAGCTCGCCCTGGTTGACCTTGACCTCGAGCTTCTCGGCCAGGGTGTCCAGCAGGATCTGGTTGCGCAGCGCGGTCTGGGCCTGCTCGGTGACCTCGGCGCGGTGGGTCTCGTCCTCCAGGCGGCCCTCGGACTCCAGGTGGCGGTGCACCTCGGCCTCGACGGCGCCCTGCGGGACCGGGATCTCGACCTGCTCGAGCAGCTGCTCCAGCAGGACGTCCCGGGCCTGGACGGCCTGGTTCTGCGCCTTGATGCGGCCGGCCTGCTCGCGCAGGTCCGCCAGCAGCTCCTCGACGGTGTCGAACTCCGACGCCATCTGGGCGAAGTCGTCGTCCGCCTCGGGCAGCTCGCGCTCCTTGACGGAGGTCGCGGTCACGGTGACCTGCGCGGTCTCGCCGGCGTGCTCGCCGCCGACCAGCGTGGTCTCGAACGTCGTGGTCTCGCCCGACGACAGGCCGGTGAGCGCCTCGTCGAGGCCCTCGAGCATGTTGCCCGAGCCGATCTGGTAGGAGACGCCGGAGACCGTGTCGACCTCCTCGCCGTCGATCTTCGCGGACAGGTCGATGACGGCGAAGTCCTTCTCGGCGGCCGGGCGGTCGACGCCGACCAGCGTGCCGAAGCGCTCGCGCAGCGCGTCCAGGCGGCCCTGCACGTCCTCGTCGGTGATCTCCGAGGCGTCCACCGTGACCGACAGGCCGTCCAGCTCCGGGACCTCGATCTCGGGGCGGACCTCGACCTCGGCGGTGAACACCAGGTCGCCCTCGGTCTCGCCGGGCACCAGGCCCGGGACCTTCGTGACGTCGACCTCGGGCTGGCCGAGCGGGCGCAGCTTGTTCTCGCGGACGGCCTCGGCGTAGAAGCCGGACAGGCCCTCGTTGACGGCGTGCTCCATGACCGCGGGGCGGCCGACGCGCTGGTCGATGATCCGCGGCGGGACCTTGCCCTTGCGGAAGCCGGGGATGGTCACCTGCTCCGCGATGTGCGCGTAGGCGTGATCGATGCTCGGCTTGAGCTCGTCGTACGGAACCTCGACGGTCAGCCTGACCTTGGTGGGCTCCAGGGTCTCGACGGCGCTCTTCACTTCAGTGCTCTCCAACTGCTCGGATTCGTCTGCGCCGGGGTGCCCGGCGTGGGCGCTGGGGCGGGCCGGTCGGGCGGTTCCCCGCTCTACCCCGAGGGGCGGCACGCTTCGGCGCGTGCGGGCATGGCTCGCCGCACCGGCCCACGAAGCCTACGCCACCGCACCGCGCCGCCGCCAAAGCACGCTCAGGTCCGGCGGCGCCCCCGCCACGCGCGCCACGCGCCGGTCGACCACAGGGACCACGCGACCAGCCCGGCCTGGAACGGCAGCCGCGCGAGGCGCTTGGCGTCGGTGTCGAGCCCGAACGCGTCGGTGCCGGTCAGGTACTGCGACACGTTGCCCGGGAAGACCGCGACGAAGAACGCCGCGGCGGTCCACCCGACCGCGGCGCGGTGCCGCCGGGGCGCGACGGCCAGCGCGGTGCCGAGCGCGATCTCGACGACGCCCGAGCCGAGGACGACCAGGTCCTCGTCCAGGGGCACCCACGACGGGACCTGGGCCTGGAACTCCTCGCGCGCGAACGTCAGGTGGCCGGCGCCGGCGAACGCGAGCACCGCCCCGAGGCCGACCCGGCCCACCGTCCGCGCGAGGCCGCCGGCCTGCCGCGCCTGCTGCTCCGCCATGTCCGCTCCCTGGGTGGACGAGTTCGTCTACCCATCGAAGCACAGGTGCGCGGAGGCCCGCACCCGCGGGTCCGGGCCGGCGGGCGCGCACCCGCGGGCGGGCTCAGCGGCCGGGCTGCTCCCCCGGGATGCCGGCGGCGGCCGCGGTGCGCCGGGCGACCGCGTCGAGGTGCGCGCCCGGGTCGCGCAGGACGCCGTGGTAGTGGCCGAACAGCTCGAAGCTCACGCAGCCGTAGAGCTCCGTCCACGCGTCCACCACGGCGAGCGGCATCCCGGCGTCCACCGACCCGGCGGCCGGCACCTCGTGCGGCGGGCGGTCCGCGAGGGCGAGGGCGAGCAGGGCGTCGGCGTCCGCCCGGAGCGCGTCGGGCACGCGGTCGGGCCCGGGCCCGCGGTGGCCCGCAGCCCAGGCGTCCACCGCGACCGCGGCGAGCAGCAGCGGCACCCGCGACGCCGGGGCGATGGTGCCCTGCGGCGCGGCGTAGCCCGGGACCGGCGAGCCGTAGATCAGCCCGTACTCGTGCGGGTGGCCGAGCGCCCACCCCCGCACCCCCCGGTGCACGGCCAGCCACCGCCCGAGCAGGTCGGCGCGGCCGGCGCCCCGCTCGGCCTGCTCGGCGGCGTCCGCGAGACCGGTGTACGCCTCGGTGATCAGGGCCGTCAGCAGCGCGTCCCGGTTCGGGAAGTACCGGTAGACCGCCGACGGGGCCATGCCCAGGGTGCGGGTCACGGCGCGGACGGACAACGCCGCCGCGCCCACCTCGGCCAGCTGGGCGCGCGCCGCGTCGGTGATCTCCCGGAGCAGCTCCCGCCGGGCGCGGGCGCGGGCCCCCTCGGCGGGTGGCGGGACGGACGGCATGGGCCCAGGGTGGCACGCCCGGCACCGCGTCCGGGCGCGGCGTGGCCGGGTCTTGCCAACAGCGCGAACAGTGTTCACACTTGCGATCACTGATCCGCACCGTGCAGCAGAGGGAGCACCCATGGGCGTCCACGTGGTCATCGGTTCCGGCCCGGTCGGCACCGCGCTGACCGGCCTGCTCGCGCAGGACGGCGAGCGGATCGTCGTCGTCACCCGCTCGGGCAGCGGGGTCGACCACCCCGCGGTCACCCGCGTCGCCGCCGACGCGAGCGACGCCGACGCGCTCGCCGCCGCCGCGCGCGGCGCGACCGCCCTGTACAACTGCGCGAACCCGGGCTCGTACCAGCAGTGGGCCGCGCAGTGGCCCCCGCTCGCCGCGTCGGTGCTGCGCGCGGCCGAGCGCTCCGGCGCCGTCCTGGTCACGACGGGCAACCTCTACGGGTACGGCCCCGTGGACGTGCCGCTGACCACCGACCTGCCGCTGGCCGCCACCGGCCACAAGGGCCGGCTGCGCGCCGCCATGTGGCGGGACGCGCTGGCGGCGCACGCCGCGGGCCGGGTCCGCGCCACCGAGGTGCGGGCCTCCGACTACCTCGGGCCCGGGGTGACCGCCGCCGGCGGCGTCCTGCGCCGGTACGCCGACGCGACGCTGCGCGGGCGGACCGCCCGGGTGTTCGGCGACCCCGACCTCCCGCACACCTTCACCGCCGTCGAGGACGTGGCGCGGCTGCTGCGCACCGTCGCCACCGAGGAGCGGGCCTGGGGCCGGGCGTGGCACGTCCCGAGCCCGGAGCCCGTCACGGTGCGGCGCGCGCTCACCGACCTCGCCGCGGCCGTCCCCGGGGCCCCCGAGCCGCGGCTCCGCCGCTTCCCGCGCGCCGCGGTCCGCGCCCTGTCCCCCGCCGTGCCGGTGCTGCGGGAGCTGACCGAGGTGCTGTGGCAGTGGGAGCGGCCGTTCGTGCTGGACGCCCGCGCCACCGAGGCCGCGTTCGACCTGCGGCCGACCCCCTGGGCGCAGGTGGTGCAGGCGACGGCGCGGGCGTGGTGACCCGCGCCGGCCGGGGTCCCCGCGCGGTGACCCCGGCCGGCGCGGCGCGCTACCGGCGGACGAGCTCGGGCTCCGGCCGGCGCTCCGGCTCGGCGACCGCGTCCTGCAGCGCGTGCCCCTCGGTGTCGATGCGCGGCAGCACCCTGCCGAGCCACGACGGGAGCCACCAGGCGGCCTCGCCGAGCAGCGACAGGGCGGCCGGCATGAGCACCATCCGCACGATGAACGCGTCGGCGACGATCCCGATCATGAGGCCGAAGGCGATCGACGCGGCGATCGCGAACGAGCTGGACGCGAACCCGGCGAACACGACGGTCATGATCGACGCCGCGGCGACGAGCACCGGGGCCGCCCGGGAGAAGCCCTCGACGACCGCGGCCTTCGGCGCCATCCCGCGGTCGTGCATCTCCTTGATCCGGGAGACCAGGAACACCTGGTAGTCCATGGCGAGCCCGAAGAGCACGCCGACCAGCAGGATCGGCAGCAGGCTCATCATCGGGTCGCCCTGCGCGGCGGTGATGAGCGGGAAGCTCCAGCCCCACTGGAACACGGCCGTGCTCGCGCCGAACGACGCCAGGACGGACAGCAGGTAGCCGGCGGTGGCGATCAGGGGGATGAGGACCGAGCGGAACATCAGGACCAGCAGCGCCATCGAGATCAGGACGATCACGATCACGTAGGTGATGAGGGCCGTGTTCAGGGCCGCGTCCTGGTCGATGCCGATGGCGGTCTCGCCGGTCACCTCCAGGTGGACGCCGTCGACCATCGAGTCCTCGTGGTCGCGGATCGCGTGGACGAGGTGCTGGGTGGAGTCGTCGATCGGGCCACCGGTGGGGATCAGGGTGATCCGGGCGACGTCGCCGCTCTCGCTGATCTCGGCGGGCGTCACCATCTGCACGCCCGGGAGCGCGGAGAGCGCCTCCGCGACGGCCCCGGCGTCGGCCGCGACGTCGTCGCCCTCGGCGAGCACGACGAGCGGGCTCTGCACGCCGCCGAGCTCGTCCAGGATCAGGTCGTAGGCCGCGCGCTCGGTGGACTCGGGGTCCGCGCCGCCCGGCACGTGGAACGCCGTCCTCATGCTGAGCACGGGGATCGCGACGGTGACCAGGACCGCGGCGCCGCCGACGAGGGCGAGCACGGGGTGCTCGACGACGGTCGTGCCCCACCGGCTGAGGAAGCCGCGCCCGCCCGTCGTCGTCTCCGGGGTCCAGAGGCGCCCCTCGGCGAGCGCCTGCCGGTGCTTCCGCGGCAGCGCCTTCAGGCCCATGGTCTTGAGCAGGACCGGCAGCAGGGTCAGGGACAGCAGGACGGCGACGAGGACGGCGAACGCCGCGGCGGAGCCCATGACCGAGAGGAAGCCGATGTCGGCGACCACCAGGGCCACCAGGGCCACGATCACGGTCGCGCCGGCGAACACCACGGCGGTCCCGGCGGTCCCGGTCGCCCGGCCGATGGCCTCGTCGACCCCCCGCCCGCCGCGCAGCTCCTGCTGGAAGCGGGACAGGACGAACAGGCCGTAGTCGATGCCGACCGCGAGGCCGAGCATCGCGGCGAGGATGATCGAGTTCTCGCCGATGGGGGTGATCGACCCGTACGCGAAGACGCCGACCAGGCCGACGCCGACGCCGAAGGCCGCGGTGAGCAGGTTGGCGCCCGCGGCCCGCAGCGTCCCGAACGTCAGGATCAGCACGAGGAACGCCGCGAGGACGCCGATCATCTCGCCGACGCCCTGCTCGGGGGCACCGAGCGGGACGAGGTTGCCGCCCAGCTCCACCCCCAGCCCCGCCGGCGCGGACTCCTGCAGGTCGAGCGCCGCGGCGTAGGAGGTCTCCTGCTGCTCGTCGTCGAGGCCGGCGTACGTCAGCGTCGCGATGGCCAGGCTCCGGTCCGGCGAGACCGACGGCCGCGCGGGGTCGAGCGGGTCGCTCACCGCCTGCACCCCCGGCAGGGACGCCGCCTCGTCGAGCACGGACCGGATCTCCTGCGCGACGGCCGGGTCGGTCACGGCCCCGGTGTCCGGGTGGAAGACGAGCTGCAGCGTCTGGGCGTCCTCCGGGGCGCCTGCGGCCGGGAACTCCTCGTTCATGCGGTCGAGCGCGAGCGAGGCGCGGGAGTCGGGGATCGAGTCGTCCGCCGTCTCCCCCATCCCGTTGACCGCGAGGGTGCCCGTGAGGGCGGCGAGGACGGCGACCCACCCGATCACCACCACCAGACGCCGCCGGGCGGCGAACCGCCCGAGCCGTGCGAGGAACGTTGCCATGGGTCTCTGCTCTCGTTTGCGGGTCCGACACGAACGTCTTCGATCGTGGCGACCTGAGCGCCCCGGCGGATCGGCCGGGGAGACCGTCCCCGGTACGACATCCGGGGTACGTGACCCGGGGGCCGGTACCGCCCGGGGCGTCCGCTCGGGAGCAGGGCAGGGCGCGGCCGGGGGCGGCGGCGCCCGGCTGCGGCTGCCGGACGGGACCGCCCGGTGCGCGGCCCGGACGCCTCACCGCGACGGGTCGACGAGGCCGCTCTCGTAGGCGAAGACGACGAGCTGGGCGCGGTCCCGCGCGCCGGTCTTGAGCATCGAGCGGCTGACGTGGGTCTTCGCCGTCGCGGGGCTGATGTAGAGGTGCTCGCCGATCTCGTCGTTCGACATGCCCCGGGCGACGAGCCCGACGATCTCGCGCTCCCGCGCGGTCAGCTCGTCGATCCCGGGCAGCGGCGTGCGGTCGCGGGCGCGCGGCGCGCTGACCACCTGCTCGATCAGCGCCCGGGTCGCGTGCGGCGACAGCAGCCGGTCCCCCGCGGCGACGGTGCGGATGGCGGCGATCAGGTCGGCCGGGTCCACCCCCTTGCCCAGGAAGCCGCTCGCGCCCGCCCGGAGCGCCTCGACCACCAGCTCGTCCGTCTCGAACGTCGTCAGGATGAGCACCTTGACGCCGGCGAGGGCGTCGTCCGCGGTGATGCGGCGGGTCGCCTCGATCCCGTCCACGCCGGGCATGCGGATGTCCATCACCACCAGGTCGGCGCGGGTCGCGCGCGCCTGCGCCACGGCCTGCGCGCCGTCCGCGGCCTCGCCCACCACCTCCAGGTCCGGGGCGGAGTCGAGCAGGAGCCGGAACGTGGCGCGCAGCAGGGTCTGGTCGTCGGCCAGCAGGACGCGGATGGTCATCGGACGTGCCTCTCAGGGGGTGCGGTCGCGCGCGGACGGACCGCGGGGTCCGCCGGCGCGCGCGGGATCGGGGTGGTCGGGCGGCGGGCGCGCCTCACGGTCCCGCGTCCGCCGGGCGCCGGGCGGCCGGCAGGGTCGCGACCACCTCGAAGTCGCCGCCCGCGGTCGGCCCCGCCCGGAAGGTGCCGCCCGCCGTGCCCGCGCGCTCGCGCATCCCGATCAGGCCGTGCCGGGTCCCCGGGCCCGGCGCGCGCGCCGGGTCGGTGGGGTTGGTGACGCGCAGCCGCACGCCGGCGGCGGTCCAGGCGATGGTGAGGTCGACGCGGGCGCCCGGCGCGTGCTTCGTCGCGTTGGTCAGCGACTCCTGCACGATGCGGTAGGCCGCGAGGTCCACGTGCTGCGCGAGCGGGACGGGTGTCCCGGACTCGGAGACCGCGACGCGCGCCCCCGCGGCCGCGAGGCCGGCGACGAGCTCGTCCAGCGCCGCCAGCCCGGGGACGGGCCGCAGCGAGCTGTTGGGGTCGTCGTCCGCGCCACGGGACTCCCCGTCGTCGCGACGGCGCAGCAGGCCGATGGTCGCCCGCAGCTCGTCGATCGCCCGGCCCGTGTGCTGGGCGATGTCGCCGAGCGCGCGCTCCGCCGCGTCGACGTCGGTGCGCAGGAGGTACCGGGCGACCCCCGCCTGCGCGTTCACGAGCGTGAGGTCGTGCGCCAGCGCGTCGTGCAGCTCGCGGGCGATCCGCAGGCGCTCGTCCAGCACCGCGGTCTGCGTGCGCTCGTCGTTCTCGGCCTGGATCCGCAGGGCGCGCTCCCGGCGGCCGGCCCGCCAGACGCCCGCCGCCGCGGCCGTGACCACGAGGTAGAACACCAGCAGGTCGGTCAGCAGCGTGTCACTGGTGTTCATCGTGACGCCGACGACGGCGAGCCAGGTCCCCGCGACCAGCCCGGCGGTCCACCCCACCCGGCGGGGCACGCGCGAGGCGAGCGTCGCGACCGCGAGCATCGTGGCGAGCGGAGCCGGCTGGTAGGCGCCCATCCCGCTGTGCATCCGGGCGATCGGGTCCGGCACCGTGAGGAAGATGAGGATCATCGACTCGGCGACGAGGGTGCCGAGCAGCGCCAGGACGGGCCGGTAGGTCCGCAGCAGCAGGGGGGCCCACGCGCCGACGACCGAGACGAGCAGGCTCGCGTCGGGCGCGTCCCACTCCCCCGTGCGGACCGACGCCGTCCAGTACATGCCGCCGAGCCAGGCCAGGGTGAGGGCGAGCTGCCCCGCCGTGGGACGACCGCCGCTCCCGAGCAGGACGGTCGAGCGTGCGACGTCGCGAAGAGACGCGCGAGCAGGTCGCGGGTGCATCCGGGTCCGCCTCGTGTCGGGTGCGCGGCCGGCCGGGAGCCGGGGCGCGATGGGACC
>JAEWGQ010000335.1 GCA_023388235.1 Actinomycetes bacterium
CGGGACGGGTGCGGCCGCGCACCCCCGCGGCCCCTCGCCGGCGCTCGGCTCCGCGACTGGCCTGGTCTCGATGGCGGAGCGCGCGCGGTCCCTCGGCGGCCGGTTCGCCGCCGGGCCCGAGGGCGGCCGGTGGCGGGTGCACGCGGTGCTGCCGCTCGACCCGGGAGGTGCGCGGTGACGGTGCGGGTGCTGCTGGCGGACGACCACGGCGCCGTGCGCGCGGGGCTGCGGCTGATGCTCGAGCAGGCAGGGCTCACGGTGGTCGGCGAGGCCGGCGACGGCGCCGCGGCGGTCACGAACGCGCGGGCCCTGCGCCCGGACGTCGTGCTGATGGACATCCGGATGCCCGGGACCGACGGCGTGGAGGCGACGCGGCGGATCGTCGCCGAGGGCCTGGGCCAGGTGCTCGCGCTGACCACGTTCGACCTCGACGAGGAGCTGTTCGGCGTGCTGCGCGCCGGGGCGGCGGGGTTCCTGCTCAAGTCGGTCGGGGCGGCGGAGCTGGTGGACGCCGTGCGCCGGGTCGCGGCCGGGGACGGGGTGCTCGCGCCGGAGGTGACGCGGCGCGTGCTCGCCGGCCTGGCCCCGCAGGCCCGCGACGTGGCGGACCCCGCGGGCGCGGCGGCGGTGCCCGGGCTGGACCTGCTCACCGCCCGCGAGCGCGAGGTGCTCGTGCTGCTCGGCGAGGGGCGGTCGAACCAGCAGGTGGCGGAGCTGCTGACGGTGTCCGGGACGACCGCCAAGACGCACGTCAGCCGGGTGCTCGCGAAGCTCGGCTGCCGGACCCGCCTCGAGGCCGCGGCCGTCGCGCACCGTGCCGGCCTGGTGACCTGAGCCACATCCCGCCCGTTGCACCCCGTGCACGGTTGCACTGAGTGCACCCAGGTGCTTACGGTCCTCCGCGTGACCGACGGACCTGCGACCGACCGGCGGGCGGTGCTCAAGGCCCGCTCCCGCCGCGCGATCCTCGACGCCGCCGACGCGCTGCTGGTCGAGCGCGGCGGCCCGACGTTCACCGTCGACGAGCTCGCCGAGCGCGCCGACGTCGCCCGCCGCACCGTGTTCAACCACTTCGGGTCCCTCGAGGACGTGGTGCTCACCGTCTGCACCGCCCGGCTCGGCCAGGTGATCGCCGAGGTGCAGGAGGCCGCGAGCCGCACCCCCGTCGGCGACGGCAGCCGCGCCGCGATGTTCCACGAGCTCGCCCAGACCCTGCGCGGCGCCGACCTGCCGGACGCGATCACGTACCTGGCCGGGGCGCTCGGCCCGCTCGCGGAGGGCGAGGACCCGCGCGCCATGATGCTGGCGCAGGAGGCGTTCGCCCGCGTGGCCGACCACCTGTCCGCCGAGCTCGTCCGCCGCTACCCCCGGGCCGACCCGCTGGACGTCCGGCTGCTCGTGTCCTCCCTGGTGCACGGCGTGGCGGTCATCGCCATGCACTGGTGCCAGACCACCGACCCCACCGCGCCCGACGCCCGCGCGGCGTGGGACGCCCTCGTCGACCGGCTCATCCACAGCGTCCGAGCCGGGTACATGCCGGAGCACTGACGCCCCGCACTCCGACCCACCACAGCGAGAGAACAGGGACCATGGCAGGACTCCTCTACCGAATCGGGCGGTTCTCGGCCCGCCGCGCCTGGGCGGTCGTCACCGCCTGGGCGCTCGTGCTGGCCCTCGCGGTCGGCGCCTACTTCGCCTTCGGCGGCACGCTCACCTCCGCCGTCACCATCCCCGGCACCGAGACCGAGAAGGTCACCGAGCACCTGCAGGAGGAGTTCGCCGCGGCGAGCGGCGGCACCGGCACCGTCGTCTTCCACACCGGCGGCGACGAGGCCTTCACCGACGAGCAGCAGGCGGCCATCAGCGCCGCGCTCGCCGACCTCACCGACCTCGACGGCGTCAAGGGCGTGACGGACCCGTTCGTCACCACCGCCCAGCTCACCGAGCAGGCCGCGCAGCTCGAGTCCGGGCGCACGCAGATCGCCGACGCCCAGGCCCAGCTCGACGCCGGGCGCGCGCAGCTCGACGCCGCGACCGCGCAGGTCGAGTCCGGGCAGCAGCAGATCGACGCCGCGCAGGCCCAGCTCGACGCCCAGCGCGCGCAGGCCGAGGCGGCCGGCGCCCTCGCCGCCGTCGAGCCCCGGCTCGCCGCCGGCCAGGCGCAGATCGACGCCCAGCAGGCCCAGCTCGACGCCGGGCGCGCGCAGCTCGACGCGCAGCAGCAGGCCGCCGAGGAGGGGCAGGCGCAGATCGACGCGCAGACCCAGCAGCTCGAGGACGGCGCGGCCCTGCTCGACCTGTCCCGCGAGATCCGGCTCGTCTCCGAGGACGGCTCGGCCGCGGTCGCCACGGTCGCGTTCGACGCCGGCCAGTTCGAGGTCGCGCCCGAGACCAAGGAGTCCGTCGAGCACGCCCTCGCCGACGCCGACCTCGCCGGCGCCCAGGTCGAGTTCTCCAGCGACCTGACCCAGGCCGTCCCGTCCGTGCTCGGCCCGGGCGAGGTCGTCGGCGTCGTCATCGCCGGCATCGTGCTGCTCGTCATGCTCGGCTCGGTCGTGGCCGCCGGCCTGCCGATCCTGTCCGCCCTGGTCGGCGTGGGCATCGGCGCGACCACCGCGCTCGCCCTGTCCGGCGCCGTCGAGATGCTGTCCGTCACCCCGGTGCTCGGCATCATGCTCGGCCTCGCGGTCGGCATCGACTACTCGCTGTTCATCCTCAACCGGCACCGGCGGCAGCTGCGCGACGGCGTCGAGCTCGAGGAGTCCATCGGCCTGGCCAACGGCACCGCGGGCAACGCGGTCGTGTTCGCCGGCGCCACCGTGCTCGTCGCCCTGCTCGCGCTGAACGTCACCGGCATCCCGTTCCTGGGCCTCATGGGCACCGTCGGCGCGCTGTGCATCCTCATCGCGATCCTCATGGCGATCACGCTGACCCCGGCGCTGCTGTCCCGCATCGGGCTCAAGGTGCTGCCGAAGAAGCAGCGCGCGACCGTCGGCCACGAGGAGCCCGAGCCCGTCCCGTCCACCCCCATGCGGACGTCCCGCGCGGTGGCGACGCTCGTGCTCGGCCTCGTCGGGCTGCTCGTCGTCGCGATCCCCGCGCTGTCCATGCGGCTCGGCCTGCCGGGCGGCGCCGCCGAGGCGGAGGACTCCACGCAGTACCAGGCGTACTCCATCACCGCGGAGAAGTTCGGTGCCGGCGTGAACGGCCCGCTGCTGGTGGTCGCGGACCTGCCGTCCGCCGTGGCCGAGGACGAGCTGGTCGGCGAGCAGGTGCGCATCGGCCAGGCCCTCGCCGCGAACGAGGGCGTCGTCGCCGTCGCGCCGATCGGCTCGAACGACGACCGCACCGTCCTGGCGTTCCAGGTCGTGCCCACCGACGGCCCGGACTCCGAGAGCACCGAGCAGCTCGTCCGCGACCTGCGCGACTCCTCCCCGCTCGACGGGGACGTGCGGCTCGGCGTGGCCGGCACCACCAGCGCGCAGATCGACGTCTCCGAGAAGCTCGCGAACGTGCTGCCGGGCTACCTGGCGATCGTGGTCGGGCTGTCGCTGCTCATCCTGATCGTCGTGTTCCGGTCGATCTTCGTGCCGGTCACCGCGACCCTCGGGTTCGTCCTGTCGCTGTTCGCGGCGTTCGGCGGGGTCGTGGCGATCTACCAGTGGGGCTGGCTCGGGTCGGTGTTCGGGGTGCACGACCCCGCGCCCGTGCTGAGCTTCCTGCCGATCATCGTCACCGGCATCCTGTTCGGGCTCGCGATGGACTACCAGCTGTTCCTGGTGTCCGGCATGCGCGAGGCGTACGCCCACGGGGTCGACCCGCGGGTGGCCGTGCGGCGCGGCGTGCACGCCGGCCGGGTCGTCGTCACCGCGGCGGCGATCATCATGGCGTCCGTGTTCGCGGGCTTCATCTTCGCGGAGTCCGCCATCATCCGGCCGCTCGGGTTCGGGCTGGCGTTCGGCGTGCTGCTCGACGCGTTCGTGGTCCGCATGCTGCTGATCCCGGCCGTCATGCACCTGGCCGGCCGCTGGGCGTGGTGGATCCCGCGGTGGCTCGACCGCATCCTGCCGGACGTCGACGTGGAGGGCGCCTCGCTGGAGCGCACCCACCCGCACCCGATGCACCAGGTCGTCGAGCCGGGCGCACCCGCGCCCACCCGCGACCGCACCTGACGCAGGGCCGGGGCGGGCGCCCACCCGCCCCGGCCCCCGCGTGGTGCGCTGAGGGGAGGGTTCTGCCCGACACGCCCAGCGTGTCCCGGCAGAACCCTCCCCTCACCCGCTCGGGCCCCCCGGGGCCTGCGGGCTCCCTCGCACGCGCGGGCCCCCCGGGGCCGCGGGCTCCCTCACGCGCGCGGGCTCCCCGGGCG
>JAEWGQ010000363.1 GCA_023388235.1 Actinomycetes bacterium
CCGAAGCTGCACGACTGCGCGCCGAGGCTCAGGAAGAGGGCGCCCAGATCATCGCCGACATGAAGGCTCAGGCTCACTCCGAGGCTGATCGCATCATCGCTCAGGCACAGACTCAGATCGACGCCGAACGTCAGTCCGCCATGGTGCAGCTGCGTTCCGAGGTCGGCACTCTTGCCACGGACCTGGCTTCGCGCATCGTCGGTGAGTCGCTCACCGATGACCAGCGTTCGGCCAACGTGGTCGATCGCTTCATCTCCGATCTCGAGTCCAACTCGTCCGCGCAGCCGGTCAAGGGGGCGTGATGCTCCAGTCGAGCAGATTGTCCCTGCAGGCCGTCCTCGAGACCGCGAACTCCGAGATCTCCGGGGGAGACCCTCGACAGATCGGTGAGGGGACCCTGGCAGTCGTCGGCGTCCTCGCCGAGAATGTCGGACTGCGCAAGGCTCTGGCAGACTCCTCCGAGTCGGCCGAGAGGAAGCAGCAGCTGCTGCGGACTCTGTTCTCGACTCGGATCACGGATGCGGTTCTGCGCATCAGCGATAAGGCAGTCAGCCGCCGCTGGGCGCGGACCCAGGACCTCGTCACCAGCCTCGAAGTCGCCGGTGTGACAGCGGTTGCCGCTGCCGCACAGGCAGATGGGCAGCTGGGGCAGGTCGAAGAGGAGATCTTCCGCTTCGCGCGTCTGCTGGAATCCAACCACGAGCTGTCCCGCGCGCTTGATTCGCAGGCGACAGACGAGAGCAAGCGTGCCCTCGTCTCCGACCTGCTGGGCGGCAAGGCACAGCCAGACACCATCAAGCTGGTCGAACAGGCTGCTCTGCACCCCCGCGGACTCCGCGTGGCGAAGGCACTCGACCAGTACAGCGATATCCTCGCCGCCCGTCAGCAGCGGTCGGTTGCGGACGTCACCGTCGCCAGACCCCTGAACGAAGCGCAGACCGAAAGGCTGCAGGCGGCATTGTCGGCCAGCTATGGTCGCGAACTCGTCCTCAATGTCCAGGTCGACCCCGAGGTCATCGGGGGAGTCCGGGTGCAGGTCGGCGACGAGATGATGAACTCGACCGTGGCCGATCGACTGGCCGATGTGCAGCGCAAGCTCGCAGGTTGACACTAGTGGCCGGCTTCTCCGGCATCGGCGGCCCACCGGTCGCCGGACGCAAGATTTGAGTAAAGGAAGCAGGGAAACCAGATGGCGGAACTGACAATTCGCCCGGAAGAGATCCGGGACGCTCTCGGGAAGTTCGTTGACTCGTACAACCCCGAGAGCTCGGAAAAGACCGAGGTCGGCAAGGTCGTCACCGCTGGTGACGGTATCGCTCACGTTTCGGGACTGCCCGGCACCATGGCCAACGAACTCCTTCGGTTCGAAGACGGCACCCTGGGCCTGGCGCAGAACCTCGACGAACGCGAGATCGGCGTCGTCATCCTCGGTGAGTTCTCCGGAATCGCCGAAGAACAGAACGTTTACCGCACCGGTGAGGTCCTCTCGATTCCGGTCGGCGACGGCTACCTCGGTCGTGTCGTCGATCCGCTGGGTCGTCCCGTCGACGGACTCGGAGACATCGAGACCGTCGGTCGTCGTGAGCTCGAGCTCCAGGCCGCCGGCGTCATGGACCGCCAGGAAGTGCGCGAGCCCCTCCAGACCGGCTACAAGAGCATCGACGCGATGATCCCCGTCGGCCGTGGTCAGCGTCAGCTGGTCATCGGTGACCGCAAGACCGGTAAGACCGCTCTGGCGATCGACACGATCATCAACCAGAAGGCCAACTGGGAGACCGGAGACCCGAAGAAGCAGGTCCGCTGCATCTACGTGGCCGTCGGCCAGAAGGGCTCGACGATCGCCGGCGTCCGCCGCTCGCTGGAAGAGGCCGGTGCGCTCGAGTACACGACCATCGTGTCCTCGCCCGCCTCGGACCCCGCAGGCTTCAAGTACCTGGCTCCTTACTCCGGTTCCGCTATCGGTCAGCACTGGATGTACGACGGCAAGCACGTCCTCATCGTGTTCGACGACCTGTCCAAGCAGGCCGAGGCGTACCGCGCCGTGTCGCTGCTGCTCCGCCGCCCGCCGGGCCGCGAGGCGTACCCCGGCGACGTGTTCTACCTGCACTCCCGCCTGCTCGAGCGCTGCGCGAAGCTGTCGGACGAGCTCGGCGGCGGGTCGATGACCGGCCTGCCGTTCATCGAGACCAAGGCGAACGACGTCTCGGCGTACATCCCGACCAACGTCATCTCCATCACCGACGGGCAGATCTTCCTGCAGTCGGACCTGTTCAACGCGGACCAGCGCCCCGCCGTCGACGTCGGCATCTCGGTGTCCCGCGTCGGTGGCGCCGCCCAGGTCAAGGCGATGAAGCAGGTCTCCGGCACGCTGAAGCTCGACCTCGCGCAGTACCGGTCGCTCGAGGCGTTCGCGATGTTCGCGTCCGACCTGGACGCCGCGTCCCGCGCGCAGCTCACCCGCGGCGCCCGGCTCATGGAGCTGCTCAAGCAGCCCCAGTACTCGCCGTTCCCGGTCGAGGACCAGGTCGCGTCGATCTGGGCCGGCACCAAGGGCAAGCTGGACGACGTCCCGGTCGAGGACGTGCGCCGGTTCGAGTCCGAGCTGCTGGACCACCTGCGCCGCAACACGGACGTGCTCACCGCGATCGCGGAGTCGGGCAAGCTCGGCGACGACCTGGAGGAGAAGCTCTCGGCCGCGGTCGACGAGTTCCGCCACGGGTTCCTCAAGGGCGACGGCAGCCCGCTGATCGGGGCCGAGGCGCCCGAGGAGGAGACCCCGGTCGAGCAGGAGCAGATCGTCCGGCAGAAGAAGGCCTGACACATGGCCGGACAGCAGCGGATCTACCGGCAGCGGATCAGGTCGACGCAGTCGCTGAAGAAGATGTTCCGCGCCCAGGAGCTCATCGCGGCCTCGCGGATCGGGCGCGCCCGGGACCGGATGGCGGCCGCGTCGCCGTACTCCCGGGCCATCACCCGGGCCGTGTCGGCCGTCGCGACCCACTCGGACGTGCGGCACCCGCTGCTCGCGGAGCGCACGGACACCCGGCGCGTCGCGGTGCTGCTCATCGCCTCCGACCGCGGCATGGCGGGCGCGTACTCCGCGTCCGTCATCCGCGAGACCGAGCGGCTGATCGAGCGCCTCGAGGGCCAGGGCAAGGAGGTCGCGCTGTACGTCAGCGGCCGCCGCGCCGAGTCGTACTACCGGTTCCGGGGCCGCGAGCTCGCGGGCACGTGGACCGGCCAGTCCGACGCCCCGACGTCCGAGCTGGCGGAGGAGATCGCGAGCACCCTGCTCGACGCCTTCGCCGCCGCGGACTCCGACGGCGGCGTGGGGGAGCTGCACATCGTGTCGACGCAGTTCGTCAACATGGTGAGCCAGCGCCCCCAGGTGATCCGGATGCTGCCCCTCGAGGTCGTCGAGGGCGTCGTGCCCGCCGGCCAGAACGAGGCGCTCCCGCTGTACGAGTTCGAGCCCGACGCCGACCAGGTGCTGGACGCGCTGCTGCCGCGGTACGTGCGCACCCGGATCTTCGCGTGCCTGCTGCAGGCCGCGGCGTCCGAGCTCGCGGCCCGGCAGCGCGCGATGCACACCGCGACGGAGAACGCCGAGGACCTCATCCGCATGTACACGCGGCTGGCGAACCAGGCCCGCCAGGCCGAGATCACGCAGGAGATCAGCGAGATCGTGTCGGGTGCCGACGCGCTCGCCTCCTGAGCACCCGACCGCACGACCCGAACCAGCCCGCCGGACCCCCGGCGGACGACCGAAGGCAGGCAGACATGACCGCGACCACCGTCGACGCGAAGGACACCACGGCCACGCCGGGCGTGGGCCGCGTCGCCCGTGTGATCGGGCCCGTCGTGGACATCGAGTTCCCCGCGGACCAGATCCCCGACATCTACAACGCGCTGACCGTCGACATCGACCTGTCCAGCCAGGGCGAGGGCGAGACCGCCGGCGGGTTCACGATGACGCTCGAGGTCGCGCAGCACCTCGGCGACTCCCTGGTGCGGGCGATCGCGCTGAAGCCGACGGACGGCCTCGTGCGCGGCGCCCAGGTCACCGACACCGGCGCGCCCATCAGCGTCCCGGTCGGCGACATCACCAAGGGCCACGTCTTCAACGTCACCGGCGAGGTCCTGAACCTCACCGAGGGCGAGACGTTCGAGGTCACCGAGCGCTGGCCGATCCACCGCAAGCCGCCGGCCTTCGACCAGCTCGAGTCGAAGACCCAGATGTTCGAGACCGGCATCAAGGTCATCGACCTGCTCACGCCGTACGTGCTCGGCGGGAAGATCGGCCTGTTCGGCGGCGCCGGCGTCGGCAAGACGGTCCTCATCCAGGAGATGATCCAGCGCGTCGCGCAGGACCACGGCGGCGTGTCCGTGTTCGCCGGCGTCGGCGAGCGCACCCGCGAGGGCAACGACCTCATCGTCGAGATGGAGGAGGCGGGCGTCTTCGACAAGACCGCCCTCGTCTTCGGCCAGATGGACGAGCCGCCGGGCACGCGCCTGCGCGTCGCCCTGTCGGCCCTGACGATGGCGGAGTACTTCCGCGACGTGCAGAAGCAGGACGTGCTGCTGTTCATCGACAACATCTTCCGGTTCACGCAGGCCGGGTCCGAGGTGTCGACGCTGCTCGGCCGCATGCCGTCCGCGGTGGGCTACCAGCCGAACCTCGCGGACGAGATGGGCCTCCTGCAGGAGCGCATCACCTCGACCCGCGGCCACTCGATCACCTCGCTGCAGGCGATCTACGTGCCGGCCGACGACTACACCGACCCGGCGCCGGCGACCACGTTCGCGCACCTCGACGCGACCACGGAGCTCTCCCGCGAGATCGCGTCGCGCGGTCTGTACCCCGCGGTCGACCCGCTGGCCTCGACGTCCCGCATCCTCGACCCGCGGTACGTGGGCCAGGAGCACTACGACGTCGCGACCCGCGTGAAGTCGATCCTGCAGCGCAACAAGGAGCTGCAGGACATCATCGCGATCCTCGGTGTCGACGAGCTGTCGGAGGAGGACAAGACGGTCGTCGCGCGCGCCCGCCGCATCCAGCAGTTCCTCTCGCAGAACACCTACATGGCCGAGAAGTTCACCGGCGTCGTGGGCTCCACGGTCCCGGTGTCCGAGACGGTCGAGGCGTTCAAGCGGATCGCCGACGGCGAGTTCGACCACATCGCCGAGCAGGCCTTCTTCAACATCGGTGGCCTCGAGGACCTCGAGCGCAACTGGGCCCGCATCCAGAAGGAGTACGGCGTCTGACGCTCGCGTCACCCGCCCGTACCCCGTCCCCCCAGGAGGTTCGAAGTCCCATGGCACAGCTCGAGGTCGACCTGGTCGACACCGACGGCACGATCTGGTCCGGCGAGGCCCGCCAGGTCAGCGCGCCCGCCTCGGACGGCGAGATCGGCATCCTGGCCGGGCACACCCCGGTCCTCTCCGTGCTCCGGCGCGGGGAGGTCCGGGTGATCGAGGCCGGCGGGGCCGTGCACCGGTGGACCGTCGAGGGCGGGTTCCTGTCCGTCGACGCCGACCAGGTGACGGTGGTCGTCGACGCGGCCGAGGCGGTGGCCGCCGGCACGTCGGCGCGCTGACGGGCCGGCGGTGAGCGGGACCCAGGTCGCCCTCGTCGCGCTGCTGCTCGCCCTCGCCGTCCTCGTGGCGGCCGGGCTGGCGGTCTCGCGCTGGCAGAGCCTGACGCGGCGCGTCGGCTCGTTCGCCTGCGCGCTGCGCGTGCGCGGGCGCTGGGTCCCCGGCATCGCCCACTACGGCGCACGCCACCTGTACTGGTGGCGGCTGCGCTCCCTGGCGCCGCGCCCCGAGAACGTCTGGCCCCGCGCCGAGATCGCCGTCGTCGAACGGCGCGCGGCGTCCGGGCAGCCCGACGACGCGTCGGGGCCGCTGCTCGTCCGCTGCCGCGTCGGCACGGCCGACGAGATCGAGCTGACCATGACCCGGGAGGCCTACGCGGGCCTCACGTCCTGGCTCGAGGCCTCCCCGCCGGTGCCGCACACGGTCATCTGACCCGCCCCCGTCCGCCAGCCGCACGACGTCCCGAGGAAGTCCCCCCCATGCGCCTGCTCGTCGCGCGCTGCTCCGCCCGGTACAGCGGCCGGCTGAACGCCCACCTCCCGCTCGCCACCCGGCTCGTGGTCGTCAAGGCCGACGGCTCCGTGCTGCTGCACTCCGACGGCGGCTCCTACAAGCCGCTGAACTGGATGAGCCCGCCCTGCTCGCTGCGCACCGAGGACGCCTCCGGCGACGACGCCGAGCGCGGCGTGCAGCAGGTGTGGACCGTGCAGCACGCCAAGAGCGACGACCGGCTGGTCATCGAGGTGCACGAGGTGCTGCACGACTCCGCGCACGACCTCGGCGTCGACCCCGGGCTCATCAAGGACGGCGTCGAGGCGCACCTGCAGGAGCTCATGGCCGCGCAGATCGAGGTGCTGGGCGCCGGCAGCACGCTGGTCCGCCGCGAGTACCCGACGGCCATCGGGCCCGTCGACATCCTGGCCCGGGACGCCGCGGGGGCCACCGTGGCGGTCGAGATCAAGCGCCGCGGCGACATCGACGGCGTCGAGCAGCTCACGCGGTACCTCGAGCTGCTGAACCGCGACCCGCTGCTGGCGCCCGTGCGCGGGGTTTTCGCCGCCCAGGAGATCAAGCCGCAGGCGCGGGTGCTGGCCACCGACCGGGGCATCGCCTGCCTGGTGCTGGACTACGACGCCATGCGCGGCGTCGACGACGTGGACTCGCGCCTGTTCTGACCGCGCGGCCCTGCGGTCCGCGGCCCGCGGCCCTGCCGCCCGCGGCGTGAGGGGAGGGTTCTGCCCGACACGCCCGGCGTGTCCTGGCGGAACGCTCCCCTCAGCGAGGGTGGGCGCGGGTGGGGCGGGCAGGGCGCGCGGGTGGGGTGCGCGGGTGGGGCGCGGGCGTCTGGGGCGGAGGGCCTGCCCGGGGGGCCGCGCGTGGGCCAGAATGGACGGCGTGACCACTGCTGACACCGCACCTGCCGACGTCGTCCTGCGCGGAGAGGTGGTGACGCCGACGGAGGTCCTGCCCGACGGGGTGGTGGTCCTCGCCGACGGGGCCATCGCCTGGGTCGGGCCGGTCGCCCAGCTGCCCGCGCGCTGGGCCGACGACCTGCCCCCGGTCCCGGCGCCCGGGACCACCCTGCTGCCCGGTCTGGTGGACATCCACGACCACGGCGGCGGCGGGGCGAGCTTCCCCGACGCGACCACGCGCGAGGAGGCCCTCGTGGCGGCGCGCGAGCACCTGCGGCACGGGACGACCAGCCTCGTCGCGTCGCTCGTGACCGCGCCGCGGGACGTGCTGCTGGCGCGGGCGGCGCTGCTCGCGGACCTCGTGGACTCGGGTGACCTCGTCGGGATCCACTCCGAGGGCCCGTTCCTGTCCGCCGACCGGTGCGGGGCGCAGAACCCGTCCGACATGCTCGCGGGCGACCCGCAGCTCGTGGCCGACCTGGCGCGCGCCGCGCGGGGGCACCTGGTCACCATGACGATCGCCCCGGAGGTCCCCGGGGTCGCCGACGGCAGCGGGGGCGGCGCGGGCCGGACCGCGGACGACGTGGTCGCCGCGCTCGTCCGCGCCGGCGCGGTGCCGTCCGTCGGGCACACCGACGCGTCCTCGGAGCAGGTCGACGTGGCGGTGTCCCGCGCGCGGGCGCTGCTCGCCGGGGGGCGCCGGGGGACTGCCGCCGGCGGGGGAGCGGGACGTGGCCGGTCACCGCGCCCGACGGCGACCCACCTGTTCAACGGGATGCGGCCGCTGCACCACCGCGACCCCGGCCCGATCGCGGCGTGCCTGGCGGCCGCGGCGCGCGGGGACCTGGTGGTCGAGCTGGTCGCGGACGGCACGCACCTGGCGGACGGCACGGTCCGCGCGGTGTTCGACCTGGTCGGGCCGGACGCGATCGCCCTGGTCACGGACGCGATGGCCGCCGCGGGTATGGCGGACGGTGACTACCAGCTCGGGCCGATGGCCGTGCGGGTCGGCGAGGGCGTGGCGCGCCTGCGGAACGAGGACGGCACCGCGGGTGCCATCGCGGGCGGCACGGCGCACCTGCTGGACGTCGTGCGCAGCGTCGTGGGTGCGGGCGTCGGTCTCGTCGCCGCCGTGCGGTCCGCCGCGACGACGCCCGCCGAGGTGCTGGGCCGGACGGACATCGGTGCGCTCGCCGTCGGCCGGCGCGGGGACGTCGTCGTGACCGACGCGGACCTCGCGTGCGTCGCGGTGTACCGCGCGGGGTCCCTGGTCACTGCCTGACCCGGGCGCGCGTGCCGCGTCGTGGTCGCCGCGTGACCCGGGCGCGTGCTGCGTCTCGGTCACCGCCCGACCCGGCCGCGGCGGCCGCGCCGCGGTCACCGCTCCTCGAGGGCGCGCGTGTCGCGGCGTTGTCACCGCCCGGCCCGGCCGCGGGCGTCGCGTGAGCGGGCCCGGGGGCCGGGCGTCAGACCGGGGTCACGCGCAGGGTCGCCGTGAGCGGCAGGTCCGCCGCGCTGGGCCCCGCCCGGAGCGTGTACCGCCCCGGGTCCACGACCATGCGCCCGATCTCCTCGTCCCAGACGGCGAGGTCGGCGAGCCGGACCGTCAGCGGCACGTCGGTCTCGGCGGCCGGGCGGAGCGGCACCCGCGCGTGCGCGACGAGCCGCAGCCGCGGGGTCCGGAACCGGTGGTCCACCGCGGTGGCGTAGACCTGCACCAGCTCGGTGGCCGGCCGGTCGCCGGTGTTCGCGACGCGCACGGTCAGGGCCACCGCGGCGGCGGGGTCGTCGGGGTCGCCCGCCGGCACGGCGTCGGCGCCGAGCACCAGCTCCCGGTACGCGACCGTCGTGTACGACAGGCCGTGCCCGAACGCGAAGGCGGGGGTGTGCGGGCCGTACCGGTACCCGGCGGTGGCGCCCACGGGGTCGTCGCCGCGCCGGCCGGCGTCCTCCTCGCGCGCGGGCCAGGTCTGCGTCAGCCGCCCCTCGGGCTCGACGTCCCCGAGCAGCACGTCCGCGAGCCCGTGCCCGAGCTCCTGACCGCCGTGCGAGGACCAGACCACGGCGGCCGCGCCCGCCGCGTCGCCGAGCACGTAGGGGTAGGACGAGACGATCGTCAGCACCGTGCGGGGGTTGGCGGCGTGCGCGGCCCGCCAGAGCTCGGCCTGCGGCTCGGGCAGGCGCAGGTGCGGGCGGTCGCGGGTCTCCCGGCCGAGCAGGTGCGGGTCGTTCCCGGCGGTGACCAGCACGACGTCCGCGGCGGCGGCCGCCTCGGCGACGGCGGCGTGCCCGGAGCGCAGCACGCGGAGGGTGAACCGCTCGGCGTCGGCCAGGTCGTCGCCGCCGTCGGTGCCGAGCGTCGCGCCGGGCTGGACGCGCAGCCACCGGCCCGTGCCGAGGTGGCGGACCGACCAGGTGCCGTCGTCGTGGCGGTGCAGCCGGAAGGACTCCTGGCACACCCACCCGCCGACGCGGTCGGCGTCCGCACGCAGCAGCATCCCCGCCGCGGACCACAGCAGGCCGGACCCGGCGTCCCGGAGCGTGGTGACGCCGTCGCCCCAGTCCGTCACGTCGAGCGGGGTCGCGGTGTCCGCGCCGGCGTCGGCCAGCACGGCGGCGTCCGCCGGGTCCGTGCGCAGGTACCGCCCGGTCGTCGTGGAGCGCAGCAGCACGCGGTCGGCGCCGTCGGCGACCAGCACCGACCCGGCGGGGTACCGCTCGCGCAGCGCCGTCGCGAGCCCCACGGCGTACGGCGGGGTCCCCGAGTACCAGTCGTGCAGCACGCGGTCGGCGTGCGGTCCGACGACGGCGACGCGCCCGCCGGTGCCCAGCGGCAGCACGCCGTCGTTCGCGAGCAGCACGACGGCGCGCCCCGCCGCCTCCCGGGCCAGCGCCCGGTGCCGCGGGGTGTCGAGCTCGCCCGGGCCGACGTGCCGGTAGGGGTCGAGGTCGGGGTCGAGCTCCCCGGTCCGGATCCGCAGCACGAGCAGCCGCTCGACGGCGCGGTCCACGTCCTCCGGGGTGATCAGGCCCCGGGCGAGGGCGGCGCGCAGCCGCGCGGTGGTGGGGCCCGGGTCGTCGCCGTCCTCGGTGAACGAGTCGACCCCGGCGCGCAGCAGGGCGGCGTACGCGGCGGGGTGGTCGGGCGCGCACCGCTGCACGTCGGTGACGTTGCTGGGCGCGGCCGCGTCGGAGACGACCAGCACCGGGCCGGCGGCGGAGGCGGCGCGCAGCGCGTCGAGGACCTCGCCGTGCAGGTGCGCCGGCCGCCCCCCGACCAGGTTGTACGAGGGCATGAGCGCGCCGACCACCCCGGCGCGCAGCGGCCCCAGGAACGCCGGCAGCTCCTCCTCGTGCAGGGCGCGCGGCCCGAGCCGGGCGTCGAGCAGCGCGCGGTCGTCCTCGGCGGCGTAGCCGAGGACGTGCTTGAGCGTGGGCACCGTGCGCCACACCCGCGGGTGGTCGCCGCGCAGCCCACGGGCGTACGCGGTGGCCAGCGTCGCCGTGAGGTGCGGGTCCTCGGACCAGCCCTCCTCGTTGCGGCCCCAGCGGGGGTGCCGCAGCGGGTTCACGACCGGCGCCCAGACGTTCAGGCTCACGGCGGGGTCGGCGGCGTGCCGCGCGCGGACCTCGGTGCCGACGGCCGCACCGACCCGCCGCAGCAGGTCCGGGTCCCACGTCGCCGCGAGCCCGACCGGCTGCGGGAACACCGTCGCGGTGCCCAGCCACGCGACGCCGTGCAGCGCCTCCGTGCCGGTGCGGAACGCCGCGAGGCCGAGCCGCGGCACGGCCGGGGCGTGCTGGTGCAGGTGGGCCAGGCGCTCGTCCGGCGTCATGCGGGCGACGAGCGCCCGGGCCCGGGCGAGCGGGTCGGCCGCGGGGTCGCCCGTCGGGTCGGTGGCGGGGGCGTCGGGCACGGTTCCTCCTGGGGGCGGTGGGGGCGGCGGGGCGCGATCCGGGCAGCACAGGGGCAGCACAGGGGCAGCGACGTCGAAGGGCTTCGACAGCCCCATCGGCATCGTCCCGGCATCATGGCGCACCGCGCTGAGCGCGTGTCAAGCCGGTTGACGTCCGACTGAGGACCCCCTGTAGGGTCCCGATCGTCGAAGCCGTTCGACACCCTCAGACGTCCCAGCCGCACGTCTCGCGGGTCGCGACCACGAAGGAGTGCAGGCAGATCATGACCACCTCGACCCGGCCCGACGCGGCCACCACCGGCGGGCTCGGCCGCCGTTCGTTCCTCGGCCTCCTGGCGGCCGGCGCCGGGGTCGCGGGCGTCCCGTCGCTGCTCACCGGGTGCGGCTCGCCGGGCGGGGCGGGCGGCGCGGCGTCGGGCGGCGCGGCGGCGGGCGGAGCGGACGCGGTGATCCCCGACTACATCCCCGTGGAGTACGCGCGGCCGGACTTCCCGTCGGTGAACGGCTCGACCCCGGGGTTCGCCGCCCTGCCCGACGAGCTCGTGCGCTCGGTGCCGTCGGTCCCGGGCTCGGGCGCCACGTTCACGGCGATGACACCCCTGTGGGGGACCATCCCGCCCACGCGCGGGAACCGGTACTACGCGGCGGTGAACGAGGCGCTGGGCTCGTCCGTCGAGTTCCGGATCACGGACGGGAACACCTACGGGGACAAGCTCGCGACGGTGCTGGCGTCACCCGCGGACGTGGCCGACTGGGTGTGCGTCCCGTCGTGGAACATCCCGCCGCGGTTCGGCTCCCAGGTCGTGGGGAACGTGTTCCAGGACCTGACGCCGTTCCTCGCGGGCTCGAAGGTGGAGGACTACCCCAACCTGGCGAACATCCCGTCCGACTGCTGGCGCTTCTGCGTGTTCGAGGGCCGCCTGTACGGCCTGCCGATCCCCGGGGAGGTGATCAGCGACGTCGTCTACTACCGCAAGGACGTCCTGGACGGCCTCGGCATCACGCCCGACGTCCGCACGGCGCAGGACCTGCTGGACCTCGCCGTCGAGCTCACCGACCCGGGCCGCGGCCGCTGGGGCGCGGAGGACCTGTGGACCGCGGCCGCGATCGTCCACGCCGTGCCGCCGCGGTGGGCGCTCGACGACTCCGGCGCCCTCGTGCACCGGGTCGAGACCGAGGAGTACCGCGCGGCGCTCGACTGGACCGCGCGGCTGTTCGCCTCGGGCGCCGTGCACCCGGACGCGGTGGCGGTGCAGACGTCGGACGCGAAGCAGCGGTTCCAGGGCGGCCAGTCGCTCATCATGGCGGACGGCATCGGCGGCTGGCACGAGGCGCTGCGCGACAACCTCGGGTCCGACCCCGGGTACTGGCAGCAGCCGCTCGAGCCGTTCGCGGCGGACGGGGGCACGCCCGTGCTCTACAAGGGCAACCCGGCGAACATCCTGTCGTTCCTCAAGAAGACCGACGACGACGACCGCGTGCGGGAGCTGCTGCGGCTGGCCGACCTGCTGGCCGCGCCCTTCGGCACGACCGAGTTCGACCTGGTGACGAACGGCGTCGAGGGGGTGCACTTCTCGCGCGACGACCGCGGGCTGCCGGTGCCGAACGACCTCGCGGCGACGGAGCTGCAGCCCACCTACGCGTTCCTCGCCGCCGCGCCGATGACGAACTCCCGGGTGCAGTACCCGGGCTTCGTCGAGGCGGCGAGCACGTGGCAGGCGCGGGCCGCCGAGCACCTGGTGGAGCCGCTGTTCTACGGGATGCAGATCGCGGAGCCGGCGCAGTACGCGTCGATCGGCCAGGCCTTCGAGGACCTCGAGAAGGACGTCGCCCGGGGCCGCCGCACGCTCCGCGACCTGGACGCGGCCGTCGCGACCTGGCGCTCGTCGGGCGGGGACGAGCTCCGCGCGTTCTACGCCGAGATCCTGGAGACCGCGTGAGCGGCGCACCTCCGGTGCGCCGGGTGCGGTGGTCGACGCGGTTGCGCCGGGACCGCTGGCTGCTCGTCATGGTGCTGCCGGCGGTGGCGCTGCTCGTGGTGTTCGCGTACGTGCCGATGCTCGGCAACGTCATCGCGTGGCAGGACTACTCGCCGTACACCGGGTTCCTGCACTCGCCGTCGGTGGGCTGGGACAACTTCGCCCGGGTGTTCGGCAACGAGCAGTTCCTGCACGCCGTGCGCAACACGGTGACGATCACGGCGTTCCAGCTCGTCTTCTACTTCCCGGTGCCGATCGCGCTCGCCCTGCTGCTCAACAGCGTCCTGAGCCCGCGGCTGCGCACGTTCGTCCAGTCGGTGGTGTACCTGCCGCACTTCTTCTCGTGGGTGCTGGTGGTGACGATCTTCCAGCAGGTGCTCGGCGGGGCGGGGCTGCTCAGCCAGGTGCTGCGGGCGCGCGGGTACGAGGGCGTGGACCTCATGACGAACCCGGACACGTTCCTGGTGCTGCTCACGACGCAGGCCGTCTGGAAGGACGCAGGGTGGGGCGTGATCATCTTCCTCGCCGCGCTCAGCACGGTCTCGCCCGAGCAGTACGAGGCCGCGGCGGTGGACGGCGCGAACCGGTGGCGGCGGACGTGGCACATCACGCTGCCGGCGCTCCGGCCGGTGATCGTGCTGCTGCTCATCCTGCGGCTCGGCGACGCGCTGAACGTGGGCTTCGAGCAGCTGATCCTGCAGCGCGGGGCGGTGGGCGCCGACGTGTCCGAGGTGATCGACACGTACGTGTACCACCAGGGCGTGCTGTACGGGGACTGGGGCTTCGCCGCCGCGGCGGGCCTGGTCAAGGGGGTGGTCAGCCTGGCGCTGGTGCTCGGGGCGAACAAGCTCGCGCACGTGTTCGGCGAGGCGGGGGTGTACCGGCGCGCATGAGGACGACACCCGCTCCCGCAAACACCCGTCCGCGACCCGGGCGCCGCCGCGGCTCCCGTCGGCCCGCGTGGGACGACCCGCCCAGCCCGGCCGGCGCCGTCGCGAAGGCCGCGGCGCTCACCGCCGTGGTGCTCGCCGTCCTGTTCCCGATGTACATGGTGGTGGTGACCAGCCTGAGCACCCAGCAGGCGACCCTCGAGGCCGGTGGCCTGGTCGTGGTGCCGCGCGGGCTCACGCTCGCCGCGTACCAGCAGGTGCTCGGCGGCGGCGTCGTCACCCGGGCCACGCTGGTGAGCATCGGCATCACGACCGTCGGGACGCTGCTGTCCACGACCGTGTCGGTGCTCGCCGCCTACGGGCTGTCCCGGCCGGGCTCGTTCGGGCACCGGCCGCTGCTGTTCGTGCTGCTCGTGACCATGTTCTTCGGTGCGGGGATGATCCCCACGTACCTGCTGGTCAGCGGCCTCGGCCTCATCGACTCGTACTGGGCGCTGATCCTGCCCGGCGCCGTGTCGGCGTTCAACGTGCTGATCGTGCGGAACTTCTTCATGGGCATCGAGCCGGCCGTGCTCGACGCCGCCCGGATCGACGGGGCGGGGGACTGGCGGATCCTCGGCCGGATCGTGCTGCCCATGTCCCGCGCGGTGGTCGCGGTCGTCGCGCTGTTCTACGGCGTCGGCTACTGGAACGCGTTCTTCAACGCGGTGCTGTACATCAACGACAACGCCAAGTGGCCGCTGCAGCTCGTGCTGCGGTCGTACGTGCTGCAGGGTGTCTCGCTGCCCGGTTCCGGGTCGGCGGCGTCGGACGTCGGAGGCGGCGTCGTGACCGGGCTGCCGGTGCAGATGGCCGTCATGGTGCTGGCCGTGGTGCCGATCCTGCTCGTCTACCCGTTCGTGCAGCGGCACTTCACGAAGGGGGTGATCTTCGGCGCGGTCAAGGGCTGACGGGGGCGACGCTGCCGTGGTCGGTGTACGTGGGAGCCACGAGGCGCGTCTCGGCGAGGTCCTCCCCGCCGAGGCGCGCCATCACCATCTCGACGGCGATCCGGCCGATGCGGTGCCCGGGCACCTCGATCGTCGAGACCGGCACGGGGAGCGCGGCCGCGATGTCGGCGGGGCTGACGGCGACGACCGAGAGGTCGTCCGGCACCCGCAGCCCGCGCTCGGCCGCCCGGGCGAGCACCCCGCCGAGCGCCGCCTCGTTGTGCACCACGAGGCCGGTGGTCCCGG
>JAEWGQ010000048.1 GCA_023388235.1 Actinomycetes bacterium
GTCGAGGAGGTCGCCGCCGCGCCCGCCGCCGCCGTGCGCGTCCGCGAGGAGCGGGCGTCCGGCCGGGAGTCCGTCGACCTCGGCGGCGCCCGGGTCGTCGTCGGCATCGGCCGCGGTCTCAAGGCGCGCGAGGACCTCGCGGTCGTCGAGCGGCTCGCCGCGGCGCTCGGCGGCGAGGTCGCCTGCTCGCGCCCGCTGGCCGAGGGCCACGACTGGCTGACCAAGGACCGGTACATCGGCATCTCGGGCCAGCACGTCGCGCCCGACCTGTACGTCGCCGCCGGCATCTCCGGCCAGGTCCAGCACATGGTCGGCGTCGCCGGGGCCAAGGTCGTCGTCGCGATCAACTCCGACCCCGACGCGCCGATCTTCGCGCAGTGCGACCACGGCGTCGTCGGCGACCTCTACGCGGTGCTGCCGGCCCTGGCCGCGGCGCTGGAGGCCTGACGACCATGGCCGACGAGCCCGACTTCGACGTCGTGGTGGTGGGAGCCGGCCCGGCCGGCTCCGTCACCGCGCACCGGCTGGCGTCCGCCGGCCTGTCCGTCGCGCTGATCGAGCGCGGCGAGGCGCCCGGGTCCAAGAACCTGTCCGGCGGCGTCCTGTACGGGCGCGTGCTGGACGAGGTGCTCCCCGGGTTCGCGGACCAGGCGCCCGTGGAGCGCCGGATCACCCGGCACGTCACGACCTTCCTCACGCCCGACTCGGCCGTGTCGCTGGACTACGCGTCCCAGCGGCTCGCCGAGCCGGTCAACGCGGTCACCGTGCTGCGGGCGAAGTTCGACCCGTGGCTCGCGGAGCGCGCCGAGGAGGCCGGCGCCTACCTGATGGCCGGCGTCCGCGTGGACGAGCTGCTCACCGAGCCCGGCACCGGGCCCGGCGGGGTGCGCGTCGTCGGCGTGCGCGCCGGCGAGGACGAGCTGCGCGCCCGCGTCGTCGTCGCGGCCGACGGCGTCAACTCGTTCCTCGCCCGCGAGGCCGGGCTGCGCCCGAAGGAGCCGCTGAACCACCTCGCGGTCGGCGTGAAGGCGGTCGTCCGGCTGCCCCGCACCGTGATCGAGGACCGGTTCGGCCTCACCGGCGACGAGGGCGCCGCCCACGCCCTGGTCGGCGACTGCACCCGCGGCGTCGGCGGCGGGGCGTTCCTCTACACGAACGCCGAGTCGCTGTCCGTCGGCGTCGTGCTGCGCCTGGACGACCTCGTCGCCTCCGGCCACACCGCCGCCGGGATCTTCGAGCACCTGATGGAGCACCCCGGCCTCGCGCCGTACCTGCGCGGCGGGGAGGTCGTCGAGTACGGCTCGCACCTCGTCGCCGAGGGCGGGCTGGCGATGCTCGGCACGCTCGCCACCGACGGCCTCGTCGTCGTCGGGGACGCCGCCGGGCTCACCATCAACTCCGGCCTCACGGTCCGGGGCATGGACCTCGCCATCGGGTCCGGGATCGCCGCCGGCGACGCCGTCGCCGAGGCGGTCGCCGCCGGCGACGTCAGCGCCGCCGGGCTCGCCGGGTACCGCCGGCGGATCGACGAGGGCTTCGTCGGGCGCGACCTGCGCACCTACGCCCGGGCGCCGAAGTTCCTCGAGCGCCCCCGCATGTACGGGGCGTACGGCGAGCTCGCCGCCGACCTGTTCCACGACGTGTTCAGCCTCGACACCACGCCGCGCAAGCACCTCGCGGCGGTCGCCCGGACGGCCCTCGGGCGGTCCGGGATCGGGATCCGGACGGTGCTCAGCGACGGATGGGCGGGGGTGCGTGCCCTGTGAAGGCGCAGACGATCCCGGAACGGCTCGGGGCCAACCGGTACGAGGTCGACGAGGAGGAGTCCCACATCGTCGTCGACCAGGAGCTGTGCCGGACCACCGGCACCGGCAAGCGGATCATCGCGGTGTGCCCCGCCGGGGTGTACTCGGAGCGGGACGGGCAGATCGACGTCGAGTACGCCGCCTGCCTGGAGTGCGGCACGTGCCTCGCGGTCGCCGCACCGGGGGCGCTGACCTGGCGCTACCCGCGCGGAGGCTTCGGGGTCCGCTTCCGGGAGGGCTGAGCGGCGGCGGCCGTCGTCGCGGGGGACGCGGCGGCGGCCGTCGGCGTGCCCGGACCGGGCGCCCGGGTGGCCGGGTCGACCGGGGCGGTCGCGGCGGCCAGCTGCTGGTCCACCAGCCGCTCCAGGTAGTCCGGCATGGTCGAGCGCACCCGGTCCAGCAGGTGCGGCGGGGTCACGAGGACGTGCATGAGCACCGAGCCCTCGATCGCGTCCAGCAGGTGCACCGCCGACGTGCCCGGCGGCAGCTCGCCCTCCCGGATCGCACGCTCCACCCGCTCGCGCTCGCTCAGCACGAACCGCGTGATCGCCTCGTGCCGCACGTCCGCCAGCGGGACCGGGAACGCGCGCGCCTCGACGTAGAGGCGCAGCATCGCCAGGCCGTCCTTGCCGAGGTACAGGTCGGCGCGGCGCTGGGCGTGGGCGACGAGGTAGTCGCGCAGGCTGCGCGGGGTGCCGGGGGCGTCGGGGGTGTCGTCGGCGCCGGTGGTGCCGGGGGCGCCGGCGGTGGCTTCGTCAGGGGTGTCGTGTGCGCCCGGTGCGGTGCCGGGTGCGCCCGGTGCGGTGCCGGGGGCGTCGGCGTCGTGGGCCGGGGCCTCGCCGTCCGGGGCGTCCAGCGGGTCGGGTTCCGCCTGGACCTGCCGCAGCGCGTCCGCGAGCATCGCCGTCTTGTTCGGCCAGCGCAGGTACAGCGACGACTTGCCGACGCGGGCGCGTGACGCGACCTCCGCGATCGTCAGGCCCGTCCAGCCCTTC
>JAEWGQ010000063.1 GCA_023388235.1 Actinomycetes bacterium
GTCCCGACCAGCGTCGTCCCGGGCCGTCCGGCCAGCAGCGGGTCGCCGGCGATGTGGTCGCGGTGCGCGTGGCTGTGCGCCACGACGAGCGGATACGGCCGGGTGAAGACGGCCGGGTTGCGGCGCAGCCACTCCGCCGTCAGCCGGTCGATCGTCGCGCGCAGCGGGAACACCGCTTCGTCGTTCGTCGCCCCGGTGTCGATGAGGAGCGCCCGCTCCCGCCCGAACAGCAGGAACAGGAACGGCGCCTCCCAGTGCGACGACTTCGGCTGGCGGACCTGGACCGTGTCGGGGCTCAGCCAGGTGATCTCCGGTGCGCTCATCGTCCCATTCTGGCGGAGGCCGGTGACGCGGGGATGAACGCGCTCAGCTCTCGCGCCGCGAGCCCTCCGACGCGTTCACCGTGAACAGCTCCGGCTGGCCGAAGCCGTGCTCCGCGAACGCCCCGTCGAGCGCGACCTGCACGCGGCTGAGCGCGTCCACCGGCACCAGCGCGATCGCCGAGCCGCCGAAGCCGCCGCCGGTCATCCGCGCGCCGAGGGCGCCGGCCGCGCGGGCCGCCTCGACGGCGACGTCCAGCTCGCGGCACGACACCTCGTAGTCGTCGCGCAGCGAGGCGTGCGAGGCGTCCATCGCGGCACCCACGTCGGCCACCCGGCCGGCGTCGAGCAGCCCGACGAACTCCGACACGCGCGCGATCTCCGTGACGACGTGCCGCACCCGCCGCACCAGCACCTCGGCGTCCGCGGAGCCCTCGCCCACCGGCCCCGTGCCGTGGGCGAGCGCCGCGAGGGCGTCGCCCAGGGCGTCCGGGTCGATCTCGCGCAGCGTCGGGACGCCCAGCCGCGCGGCGGCCTGCTCGCAGGCGGCCCGGCGCGAGGCGTACTGCCCGTCGACGAGCGCGTGCTCGGCCTTCGTGTCGACGACCAGCAGCGCGAGGTCGTGCGCGGCGAGGTCGAACGGGACCTGGCGGACGCCGCCGTCGCGGCAGTCGAGCAGCAGGGCGTGCCCGGCGCGCGCCCGCAGCGACACGGACTGGTCCATGCCGCCGGTGCTCGCGCCGGCGATCTCGTTCTCGGCGCGGATGCACGCCGCGGCCAGGACCGTCCGGCCGGCGTCGTCGGGGTCGTCCGCGGTGCCCGCGAGCCCGAGCCCGTACAGCGCGTCGAGCGCCACCGCGACGGAGCACTCCAGCGCCGCCGAGGACGACAGCCCGGCCCCGTAGGGCACGCAGGAGTCCACGGCGAGGTCGAAGCCGCCGACCTCGTGCCCGGCCCGGCGCAGCGCCCACGCGACGCCGGCGACGTAGGCGGGCCAGCCCTCGACGGCTCCCGGCGCGACCTCGGAGAGCGCGAGCTCCCGGACGCCGGAGTCCTCCTGGGCCGACACGAGCCGCACGGTGTCGCCGTCCGTGCGGCGGGCGGCGACGTACGTGCGGTGCGGCAGCGCGAACGGCAGGCACAGCCCGCCGTTGTAGTCGGTGTGCTCGCCGATCAGGTTGACGCGGCCCGGCGCCGACCACGTGCCGTCGGGCGCGCCGCCGAGGCGCTCGGCGAACAGGGCGCGCACGCGGTCCGCGCCCTCGGCCGGCTCCCAGGCGCCGACCCACGCCGGGGTCACCGGGTCACCGCCGGGCCGGGGGGCGTGTGCGGGGGAGGTCGTCATCGGGTCTCCTTCGACGGGGTCGGGACGAGCAGGGTGCAGCCCGCGTCGGCCAGGACGGCGCGCGCGGGCCACGGCAGGCCGTCGTCGCTGACCAGCACGTCCACCGCCGTCAGCGGGGCGATCCGGGCGAGGCCGACGACGCCCCACTTGGTGTGGTCGGCCAGCACCGTGACGGCCGCGGCGCAGCCGAGCAGCGCGCGGTCGGTCGCGGCCTCCGCGAGGTTCGGCGTCATCAGGCCGGACTCGTCCAGGCCGTGCACGCCGAGGAACAGCCGGTCGACGCGCAGCGTGGTGAGCGCCGTGTCCGCGACCGGGCCGACGAGCGCGTCGGACGGGGTGCGGCTGCCGCCGGTGAGGATCACGTCGAGCGCCCCGGCGCCCGGGGCGGCGCGGTGCAGCGTGTGCGCCACGGGCAGCGAGTTGGTGACGACGGTGAGCGGGCGCAGCGCGGGGTCGGCCGCGATCCGCTGCGCCAGCAGGTGCGTGGTGGTGCCGCCCGAGAGGGCGACGGCCTGCCCGGGCTCGACCGTCGCCGCGGCCAGGACGGCGATGGCCTCCTTCTGCCCGGTCGCCCAGGTGGACTTCGCCTCGAAGCCCGGCTCGTCGGTCGGCCGGCCGGCGGCCTCCGGGGCCACGGCGCCGCCGTGCACGCGGCGCACCAGGCCCGCGCGGTCGAGCTCGGTGATGTCGCGGCGGACGGTCATCTCCGAGACGTCGAGGCTCTCCACCAGGTCGGAGACGCGGACGGCGCCGTGCCGGCGCACCTCCGCGAGGATCCGGTCCTGCCGTTGGCTGGCGAGCACCCCGACAGTATCCACCACAACCGCACACGAACCAACAGCGGGCGCGGTCGCCCCCGGTCGGTCAGCGGGCGAGCGGCGTCAGCCCGAGCGACTTGCCCGCGAGCCCGCGCGACCGGCCGGCGAGCGACCGCGCGACCTCGCGCAGCGCGGTCGCCGCGGCCGAGTCCGGGTCGCTCAGGACGACGGGCGTGCCGCCGTCGCCGGCCTCGCGCAGGCGGATGTCGAGCGGCACCTGGCCGAGCACCGGCACGGACGTGCCCGTCGACCGCGACAGGCTCTCCGCGACCCGCGCGCCGCCGCCGGAGCCGAACAGCTCCAGCCGCGTGCCGTCGGGCTGCTCCAGCCACGCCATGTTCTCCACGACGCCGACGACGCCCTGGCGCGTCTGCGTCGCGATCGAGCCCGCGCGCTCCGCGACCTCCGCCGCCGCGAGCTGCGGGGTGGTGACCACGACGATCTCGGACCCGGGCAGCAGCTGCGCCACCGAGATCGCGACGTCGCCCGTCCCGGGCGGCAGGTCCAGCAGCAGCACGTCCAGGTCGCCCCAGAACACGTCCGCGAGGAACTGCTGCAGCGCGCGGTGCAGCATCGGCCCGCGCCACACGACCGGCTGGCCCGGCGGCACGAACATGCCGATCGAGATGACCTTCACCTCGTGCGCGATCGGGGGCAGCAGCATCTCGTCGACCCGGGTGGGCGGCTGGGTGACGCCGAGCATCCGGGGGATCGAGAAGCCGTAGATGTCCGCGTCCACGACGCCGACGCGCAGGCCCTCGGCCGCCATCGCGACCGCGAGGTTCGCCGTCACCGAGGACTTGCCGACGCCGCCCTTGCCCGAGGCGATCGCGAACACCTTGGTCAGCGACGTGGGCTTGCTGAACGGGATCTCCGGCTCCGGGCCGCCGCGCAGGCGCTCGGTGAGGGCGGCGCGCTGCTCGGCGCTCATCACCCCGAGGGCCATGCGGACGTCCGCGACCCCGGGCACCGCCTGGACGGCCGCGGTGACGTCCTGGGTGATCGTGTCCCGCAGCGGGCAGCCGGCGGTCGTCAGGTCGATGCCGACCGTCACCCGGGCGCCCTCGGGCAGCGAGGTGTCCACGTCCACCGAGCGGACCATGCCCAGCTCGGTGATCGGGCGGCGGATCTCCGGGTCGACCACCCGGGTCAGGGCCTCGCGCACGGCGGCGGCGACGGCCTCGGGATCACGGGGGTCCAGGGCGGGGGGCATGCCGTCCATCGTAGGTCCGCCCGCGTGGGACCCCGTCCGGGACCCCGCCCGGGACCCCACCGGGCACCGGCCGGGACGGGGCGGGACCGGCGGCCCCGGCCGGCCTCGGGGCGGGCTCAGGACGGCCCGCGCGCCCCGTCCTGCGCCGGCCGGGCGCGGTCCGGCTCGTCGTCGTCCGCGCCGCCCGCGCGCTCCTCGGTGAGGTCCTCCAGCAGGTTGCGCAGCTCCGAGCGGACGAAGTCGCGGGTCGCCACCTCGGACAGCGCGATGCGCAGCGCCGCCATCTCGCGGGCGAGGAACTCGGTGTCCGCGAGGTTCCGCTCGCTGCGCTGCCGGTCCTGCTCGGCCTGCACGCGGTCGCGGTCGGTCTGCCGGTTCTGCGCGAGCAGGATCAGCGGCGCGGAGTACGACGCCTGCAGCGACAGCATCAGCGTCAGCGCGGTGAACCCGTTCCGGGCGGAGTCGAACCGCAGGTCCTCCGGGCCCCAGGAGTTCCACACCAGCCACGCGATGCAGAACAGGCTCAGCCACAGCAGGAACCGCGGGGTGCCCATGAACCGGGCGATGCCCTCGGAGACCTTGCCGAACGCGTCCTCCTGCAGCCGCGGGAGCAGCTGGCGGCGGGAGGCCTTCGGCGTGTCGAGGCGGTCAGGCACGACGTCCTCCCCTCGGGACGGGACGCGGGGCGGACGGGCTCACCACGGGGACCGCGCCGGTCGTCGGCGACACCTCCTCGTCGGTCTCGCGCCAGTCCTCCGGCAGCAGGTGGTCCAGCACGTCGTCGACGCTCACCGCGCCGAGCAGCCGGCGCTCGTCGTCCACGACGGGGATCGCCAGCAGGTCGTACGTCGCCATCCGGCGGGTCACCGCCAGCAGCGGGGCGTCCGCGGTCACCGGGTCGATGTCGGTGTCCACCGCGGTGCCGATGGCCTCGTGCGGCGGCTCGCGCAGCATCCGCTGCAGGTGCACCACGCCGATGAACCGGCCGGTCGGCGTCTCCAGCGGCGGGCGGACCACGAACACCATGGAGGCCAGCGCCGGCGTCAGGTCGCGGCGGCGCACGTGGGCCAGCGCGGCGGCGATCGGCGTCTCCGGGCCGAGCACCACGGGCTCGGTCGTCATCAGGCCGCCCGCGGTGTTGTCCTCGTACGCCAGCAGGCGGCGCACGTCGCGCGCCTCCTCGGGCTCCATGAGCTCCAGCAGCTCGGCCGCCTGGTCGTCGGGCAGCTCGCCGAGCAGGTCCGCGGCGTCGTCCGGCTGCATGGCCTCCAGGACGTCGGCCGCGCGCGCCCGCTCCAGGCCCGACAGGATCGCGACCTGGTCGTCCTCGGGCAGCTCCTCCAGCACGTCGGCGAGCCGCTCGTTGTCCAGCGCCGCCGCGACCTCCAGCCGGCGCGTCGTGGTCAGGTCGTGCAGCACGTCCGCGAGGTCGGCCGGCTTCAGCTCGTCGTACTGCGCCAGCAGCAGCGCGGCGCCCTGGTCGGCGGTCGTCCGCGCCAGGCCCGCGATCTCCTCGATGTCCAGCAGCTCGGGCTCCCCGCGCCGGCGCAGCAGGCCGCCGCGCCCCGGGCGGTGCCGGCGCACGAAGACCTTCGTCACCAGCCAGTCGCCGTTGCGCTGCCGCTCCAGGGCGACGTCCTCCACCGTGGCGTGCCCGGTGCCGTCCGCGAGCCGCACCGTGCGGTCGAACAGCTCGCCGACCACCAGCGTCTCGAACGGCCGCTGCTCGAACCGGCGCATGTTCACCAGGCCGGTCGAGATGACCTGGCCCGCGTCGATCGCGGTGACCCGGGTCAGCGGGACGAACACCCGCCGACGGCCGGGGACCTCCACGACCAGGCCGACCGCCCGCGGCGCACCTTTCGGGCGCAGCAGCACGACGACGTCGCGCACCCGCCCGACCTGGTCGCCGATGGGGTCGAAGACGGAGGTCCCGGCGAGCCGCGCGACGAACACTCGGGTCCCGGGGCCGCTCACGGGGGTCAGCGTAGACGCCGCGCCGCCCCCGCCGCAGTCAGGCGCCGCGCCGCTGGGCGGAACCTGGGCGCTGGCCCCGGACCCGCTGGGACGTGGGCGCGGGACCTGGCGGCGGCGCGGCGCAGCGGGGAGGATGGATCCATGTCGTTCACCGGTCCCGCCTCCCGCGTCCCCCGCACGCCCACGCTGCCGCAGGGGGAGGCCGTCGCGTCGTACGGCACCTACCTCGAGGCGCAGCGCGCGGTCGACCACCTGTCGGACCGGCAGTTCCCCGTCCAGCTCGTGACGATCGTCGGCACCGACCTGCAGATGGTCGAGCGCGTGACCGGGCGGCTCACGTACGCGCGGGTCGCGATGGGCGGCTTCGGCTCCGGCGCCTGGTTCGGCGTGTTCGTCGGCCTGCTGTTCCTGCTCACCAGCGACAACGCGGGCATCCTGCTCACGTCCGTGCTCGTCGGCGGCGGCTTCGGGCTGCTGTTCTCGGTGATCTTCTACTCGTTCACGGGCGGCAAGCGCGACTTCACCTCGCAGAGCCAGATCGTGGCGTCGCAGTACGCCGTGCTGTGCCAGCGGGAGAAGGCGGACGACGCGCGCCTGCTGCTGCGCGAGCTCGGCGGCGTCCGGCCCGCGGCGCCCACGCCGGTGCCGCCGGCCGCCCCGTTCGGCTCGCGGCCCTCGGACCCGTCCGCGACGTACCCCGCGCCGCCCGTGCCCCCGGCGCCCGGCACGCC
>JAEWGQ010000125.1 GCA_023388235.1 Actinomycetes bacterium
GGGGGCCGGGGGGGGGGGGGGGCCCGGGGGCCCCCCCGCCGTCAGGACGCCAGCGTGATCGCGTCGATCGACGCCTGGACGTCGGAGCGCAGCGCGTCGGAGATCGGCGCGGAGCCCGCGGCGGTCTCGGAGGCCGACTGGCCCTCGGCCGACGCGACGTAGGTCAGGAACGCCTGGACCAGGTCGACGTCGTCCTGCGAGTCGTACGCCTGGCACGCCACCAGGTACGAGACGAGGAGCAGCGGGTAGGCGCCGGCCTCGGTGGTCTCGCGGTCGAGCTTGATGACGATGTCGCCCTCGGCGCGCGAGTCGTCGCGCGGGGAGACGTCGAGCGCGGTGGCCGCGCCCTCCTCGGACGGGGCGACCCACTCCTCGCCGACCTTGATCGACACGACGCCGAGGTCACCGGCCTTGGAGAAGTCCGCGTACCCGATGGTGCCGTTGCCGCCCTGGACGGCCTGGATCAGGCCGGAGGTCTGCGCGCCGGACTCGCCGCCCTCGAGCGGCCAGTCGCCGGAGGGCTCCTCGGTCCACGCGCCGCCGGACGCCTTGGCGAGGTAGTCGGTGAAGTTCTTGGTGGTGCCCGACTCGTCGTTGCGGTGCACCGGCGTGATCGCGACGTCCGGCAGCTCGACGTCCGGGTTCTCCGCGACGATGGCCGGGTCGTTCCAGGTCGTGATCGTGCCGTTGAAGACGTTCGCGATGGTCGCGGCCGACATGTTCAGGCTGTCGACGCCCTCCAGGTGGAACACGACGGCGATCGGGGAGACGTAGACCGGCAGGTCCACGGCGGTCGACCCGAAGCAGCGCTCCTGCGCGTCCGTCAGCTCCTCCTCCGTCAGGGCGGAGTCGGTGCCCGCGAAGGTCACGGAGCCGTCGAGGAACGCCGTGCGGCCACCGCCGGACCCGACCGGGTCGTACGAGACGGTGACGTCGGGGTTCGCGCTCTGGAACCCGGCGCGCCAGGCCTCCATCGCCGACTCCTGCGAGGAGGCGCCCGAACCGACCAGCTCGCCGGAGAGGCTGCTGGCGGCGGGGGTGTCGGAGCCGGTGGACTCGCCGGCACCCGTCGGGTCGTCCGAACCACATGCCGTGAGGGAGAGGGCGACGACGCCGGCAAGGGCGAGGGCACCCGTACGACCGCGGTTGAGCTTCACAGTGTTCCGTCCTGTCGTGACGCGGCGCGCACCCGTCTGTGCGCGACCTGCCGCCGACGGTAGGGAGCGGAGGTGACCAGCCCTCCGTCACCGGGTGAACCCCAGGTGAACGACGGGCCAATCCTCGCGACCGAGCGCGCGGCTACGCGTCCTCGTCGTCCAGGAGCTTGTAGCCCAGGCCGCGGACGGTGACCAGGAGCGTGGGGTTCGACGGGTCGGGCTCGATCTTGGCGCGCACGCGCTTCACGTGGACGTCGAGGGTCTTGGTGTCCCCCACGTAGTCCGTGCCCCACACCCGGTCGATCAGCTGCCCGCGGGTCAGCACCCGGCCGGCGTTGCGCAGCAGCAGCTCCAGCAGCTCGAACTCCTTGAGCGGGAACGCGACCGGCTGGTCGTCCACCTGCACCGTGTGCCGCTCGACGTCCATCCGGACCGGACCGGCGACGAGCACCGCGTCGTCCTCCTCCTGAGGCGCGGGCCCGGCGGCGGGCGCGGCGGGGGCGGACCGCCGGCGCAGCACCGCGCGGACGCGCGCGAGCAGCTCCCGGGAGGAGTACGGCTTCGTGACGTAGTCGTCCGCGCCGAGCTCCAGGCCGACGACCTTGTCGATCTCGCCGTCCTTGGCGGTCAGCATGATCACCGGGACGTCGCTGTGCTGCCGGATCCGCCGGCACACCTCGGTGCCCGACAGGCCGGGCAGCATCAGGTCGAGCAGGACGAGGTCGGCCCCCTCGGCCTCGAACGCCGTCAGGGCGTCCGGCCCGGTCGCGGCGGTCACGACGGTGAAGCCCTCGCGCTCCAGCAGGTACGCCAGCGGGTCGCGGTACGACTCCTCGTCCTCGACGAGCAGGATGCGGGTCACGGGGTCAGTCCTCCGGGAGGTCGGCGGCGGCCCGGCCCGCGGGCCGGTCGTCGGGCACGGTGAGCGGGGTGGGGGCGGTCGGGTCGACCGGGGCCGGCACGGGGCCGGCGGCGACCGGGAGCCGCAGGGTGAACGTGGAGCCGCGGCCCGGCTGCGACCAGACCTGCACGTCGCCGCCGTGGTCCGCCGCGACGTGCTTGACGATCGACAGCCCGAGGCCGGTGCCGCCGGTGTCCCGGCTGCGGGCGGGGTCGACGCGGTAGAACCGCTCGAACACGCGGTCCTGCTCCTCCGCCGAGATCCCGATGCCCTGGTCCACGACGGCGATCTCGACCAGGCCGTCCCGGGTCCGCACGCCGATGCCGACGTGCGTGCCCTCCGGCGAGTACGCCACGGCGTTGTCCAGCAGGTTCCGCACGGCCTGCACGAGCATCGTGTGGTCGCCGAACACCTGGGCGCCCGAGTCGCCGCCGACATCGAACGCCATGCCCTTGGCGGCGGCGCCGGTGCGGGCACGGTCCACCGACTCGGCGACCACGGCGTCGACGTCCACCACCACGATGTCCTTCAGCGCCCCCGCGACCTGCAGCCGCGACAGCTCGAGGATCTCGTGCACCAGGGCGGACAGCCGCTGCGACTCGTTGACCATGCGGCCGGCGAACCGGCGCACGGCGACCGGGTCGTCCGCGGCGTCCTGCACCGTCTCCGCCAGCAGGGACAGCGCGCCGACCGGCGTCTTCAGCTCGTGCGACACGTTCACCACGAAGTCGCGGCGGATCGCCTCGAGGCGCCGCGCCTGCGTGCGGTCCTCGGCGAGCACGAGCAGCAGGCCGGGACCGACCTGCGCGACCCGCACCTGCAGCATCACCGTGCCGGGGCCCAGCGGGCCGCGCGGCAGCTCGAGCTCCTCGTCGCGGATCACCCCCGTGCGCCGCACGTCGGCGATGAGGTCCCGGATCGCCGCGTGCGCCACGGCCCCCTCGCGCACCACGCCCAGCGCGTACGCCGGCGGGCTCGCGCGGATGACCCGCTCGTCGTCGTCCAGCACCACCGCCGCCGAGCGCAGCACGGCGAGCACCCGGACCAGGCCGTCGTCGAGCTCGCGCTCCGGCTGCTCCGGCACCGTGTGCTGCGCGCGCTCGCTGAAGCGGAACGCCAGCGTCGCCCCGATGCCCGTGAGCAGACCCAGCGCGCCGGCGAGCAGCACGACCAGACCGTTCAGTCCCTCCACGCGGTCAGCGTACGGTCGCCCGGAGCGTCCGCAGGCCCGTCCCGGGGTGCGGACGCGAGCGGGCGCCAACTGTTCACCGGCGTTCACGTCCCGGCGGCCCGGCGTTCACCGGGGCGTTCACCTGGCCGTGGGACCGTGGCCGCCGGACCGATCTGCACCCACGCGCCCACGCGCGGACCAGCGCCGCGGCGCGAACGAGAGGAAACCATGCGGGAGATCTTCGACGCCGAGCTCAAGCAGCTGGGGGACGACCTGGTCGCGATGAGCCGGCGGGTCGAGCACGCGATCGGCGCGGCCGGGCAGGCCCTGCTCACCCAGGACCTGGCCCTGGCCGAGACCGTGATCGCCGACGACCTCGCCATCGACGCGCTCGAGCGCGACCTGGACGAGCGGTGCGTGCTGCTGCTCGCCCAGCAGCAGCCCGTCGCGACCGACCTGCGCGTGGTCGTGTCGGCGCTGCGCATGAGCGCCACCCTGGAGCGGATGGGCGACCTCGCCCGGCACGTCGCCCAGGTGGCGCGCGCCCGGTACCCGCGCGCCGCCATCGACCCCGCGCTGGTCGGGGTGTTCACCGAGATGAACGAGGCCGCCCGCCGCGTCGCGCAGCGCACCACCCAGGTGCTGACCACGCACGACCTCGCCGAGGCCGAGGGCATCGAGCGGGACGACGACCTGCTCGACTCGCTGCACGAGGAGACGTTCCGCGTCCTGCTCGGCCCGGCCTGGTCCGGGACCGCGCAGCAGACGATCGACGTGACCCTGGTGGGCCGGTACTACGAGCGGTTCGGGGACCACGCCGTCTCCGTCGCCCGGCGCATCGTGTACCTGGTGACCGGCGAGTTCGCGGGCGACCCCACCGTCACCCGCTGACGCCGGCCGGCACGCGCCGGCACCGACGACGAGGGGCCCGGTCCGCCAGCGCGGACCGGGCCCCTCGTGCGTCTGCGGGTCAGCGACCCTGGTTCGCCACCGCGGCGATCGCGGCCTCGGCCGCCGCCGGGTCGAGGTACGTGCCGCCCGGGTTCGTGGGCTTCAGCGTCTCGGTGTCCAGGTGGTAGACCAGCGGGATGCCCGTCGGGATGTTGATCCCGGCGATGGTCGCGTCGTCCACGTCGTCCAGGTACTTCACGATCGCGCGGATCGAGTTGCCGTGCGCGGCGACCAGCGTGGTCCTGCCGGCCTGCAGGTCCGGGACGATGTCCGACTGCCAGTACGGCAGCGCGCGGTCCAGCACCTGCTTGAGCGCCTCGGCGCGCGGGATCGGCTCACCGGCGTAGCGCGGGTCGCTGTCCTGCGAGAACTCCGAGCCGAGCTCGATGTCCGGCGGCGGCACGTCGTACGAGCGGCGCCAGAGCATGAACTGCTCCTCGCCGTACTCGTCGCGGATCTGCTTCTTGTCCTTGCCCTGCAGGGCGCCGTAGTGGCGCTCGTTCAGGCGCCACGACCGCTTGACCGGGATCCACAGGCGGTCCGCGGAGTCGAGCGCGTAGTTCGCCGTGGTGATCGCGCGGCGCAGCAGCGAGGTGTGCACGACGTCCGGGAGCACGCCCGCGTCGGTCAGCAGGGTGCCGCCGCGCTTGGCCTCCGCGACGCCCTTCTCGGACAGCGCGACGTCGACCCAGCCGGTGAACAGGTTCTTGGCGTTCCATTCGCTCTCGCCGTGGCGGAGCAGAACGAGGGTGTAGGTCATGGGTCCCATCCTGCCGCACACCCGCGCCGAGCGTCGGGGGACGTTCGGCCCGCGGACCCCGGGGCTCACCACGGGCGCCCCGAGTCCGTCCACGCCGCGGACTCCACCACCGGCAGCCCGTCGAGCCCCAGCACCTCGATCTTCAACCGCTCGGAGCCGTAGGCCGGCTCGGGCAGGAAGTACCCCAACCGCAGGTCGTCCGTCCCGCACCCGCCCACCGGGTGCTCGCCCTGCCGCTCCCCGACCAGCCGGATCCGCCCATCCGCGTCCCGGCGCATCTCGTACTTCGTCGGCCCGCCGGACGCCGAACGACGCAGCTGCGTCACCGTCATCCCCGTCTCCAGGTCCCGGTCCCACCCGAGGTCGATGGTGCACGCGAACACCGTGGCGCTGTCCCCGTCCACCGCCACATGGGTCACCCACAACGGAGTCGGCCCCGGGAACAACCGCGTCCCACCACCGAAGCTCTCCCCCGGCTCGAACACCGCGCTGTCGGCGGACCGGATCGCCCACATCGTCGCGTGCTCCGGGTCCACCCGCTGCGCGATCGCCGCACCCGAGTAGTCCCCCGAGTTGTGCGCCACC
>JAEWGQ010000232.1 GCA_023388235.1 Actinomycetes bacterium
AGCGACTTGCCATCCGATCTGATCTACGTTTTCATGAGTCCCGCAACGAAGCGACGAAGGAGATGCGCCCGATGGTGGACCACCCCGCCCCCGTGGAGGGATCGACGGCCGTCGGCCTCGCCCAGCCCGCCGACACCGCCGTGCTCCCGGCGCCCGCGACCCCCGCGCCGGCCGCCCTGCGGGCCTGGGGGACCGACGCGCTCGGCCTGGTCCTCGCCCACGGCGCCGACGCCCCGGTGGTCGTGGCCGCCGTCCGCGGCTCGCGCGCCGAGGCCGAGGCCGCCGCGGCCGACCCCGCGCTCGTCGGCGCGACCCAGCCCCTGGTCGAGGTCCTCGCCGTGGGGCACGGCCGCCGGCACGTGAACCTGCGGAACACCGCGACCGCCGTCGGCGCGCGGCTCCGGCTGGTCGGCCACCACGAGGAGCAGGACGGCCCGTGGCTGGTGCTGCACCTCGACCAGCGCGACGACGCGACCGGGCTCGAGGTCCGCAGCACCCTGCGCACCCCCGCCGCCGGCCGCCCGTCCCTGCAGGCGTGGACGACGGTGCGGAACGCCGGCACGCAGCCGGTGGCGCTGCAGGCCGTGTCCACGCTCGTGCTGGGGCACCCCCTCGGCGCGGGGTCCGGGCCGCGCGACGCCGTGACCGTCGAGGGCCGCAACGAGTGGGTCGGCGAGGGGCGCTGGGAGGTCACGCCGCTGCGCGGCCAGTCGGGCCTGCCGTGGCTCGACCTGGACGCGCACCAGCACCAGGACGGCCGGGGCGCCCGCGCCGTGGTCAGCGGCGGCACGTGGTCGTCGGGCGACCGGGTCCCTGCCGGGTGCCTCGGGCTCGACCCCGCGGGTACGACGGGCCGCGCGCTCGCGTGGCAGGTCGAGCACAACGGCGCCTGGCGCGCCGAGCTCGCCGAGCGCGTCGGCCGGACGGAGCGCGGCGAGCTGGTGCTCGGGCTGCTCGGGCCGACGGACGCCGACCACCAGTGGCTGACCGTGCTCGCGCCGGGGGAGTCGTTCACGTCGGTGCCGGCCTCGGTCGCGTTCTCCGACGCCGGGTGGCAGGGGGCCGTGCAGGAGCTCACCCGGCACCGCCGCCTGCTGCGGACCGGGCCGGCCGAGCCCGACGGGCGCTGGCTCGTCTTCAACGACTACATGAACACCCTGATGGGCGACCCGACGACCGCGAAGCTCCTGCCGCTGATCGACGCGGCGGCCGCGGCGGGCGCCGAGTACTTCTGCATCGACGCCGGCTGGTACGACGACGGCTTCGACTGGTGGGACTCCGTCGGGGAGTGGCTGCCGTCCACCCGGCGGTTCGGCGAGGGCGGCCTCGGGGCGGTCCTCGACCACATCCGCGCGGCCGGCATGGTGCCCGGGCTGTGGCTCGAGCCGGAGGTCGTCGGCCGCCGCAGCCCCGTGGCGGACGCCCTGCCGCCGGACGCGTTCCTGCAGCGGGCCGGCCGGCGCGTGCTCGAGCAGGACCGCTACCTGCTCGACCTGCGCCACCCCGCCGCCCGCGCGCACCTGGACGCGGTGGTCGACCGGCTGGTCCGCGACCTCGGCGTCGGGTACTTCAAGCTGGACTACAACGTGACCCCGGGGCCGGGGTCCGACCTGGGGGTCGACAGCGCCGGCGCGGGGCTGCTCGCGCACAACCGCGCGCACCTCGACTGGCTGGACGGCGTCCGCGAGCGGCACCCGCACGTCGTCCTGGAGAACTGCGCGTCCGGCGCGATGCGCACCGACTACGCGCTGCTCGCGCGGCTGCACGTGCAGTCCACCTCCGACCAGCAGAACCTCCTGCTCTACCCGCCGATCGCCGCGGCCGCCCCGATGGCGGTGCTGCCGGAGCAGGCCGGGAACTGGGCGTACCCGCAGCCCGGGATGACGGACGAGGAGATCGTCTTCACCCTCTGCACCGGGCTGTCCGGCCGCCTGTACCTGTCGGGGCACCTGGACGGGATGTCCGGGGCGCAGCGCGCGCTGGTCCGCGAGGCCGTGGACGTCGCGCTCGCCCGGCGGCCCGCGGACGAGAGCGGCGTGCCGTTCTGGCCCCTGGGCCTGCCGGCGTGGGAGGACCCCTGGGTCGTGAGCGGGCTGCGCTGCGGCGACGAGTCGTGGGTCACCGTCTGGTGGCGCGGCGACGACGCCGGGTCCGTGCTGCTGGACCTGCCCGCCGGCGAGGTGGACACCGCGTTCCCCGTGGCCGCCGGCGACCGGCGGTGGGACGTGCGCCGCCGCGCGGACGGCCGGGTCGAGGTGTCCGTCGACGGCCCCGGCCCGAGCGCCCGCCTGCTCCGCGTGCGCCACTGACCACCGCCGCGCGGCCCGCGCTCCCGCCGTGCCGCAGCACCCCGCGCACCACGCCCGCACCACCTGCACCACCCCCGCACCACCCGCACCACCTGCCGACCGGAGTCACCGAGGACGCCGGTCCGAGACACGAGGAGTCGACATGACGAGGTACTCGACTGCCGCCGCCGCGGCCCTGGCCGTCGCGCTGCTGGCCACGGCCTGCTCCGACCCGAGCGCGGGCGGGGGCGGCGACGCCGGGTCCGCCGGCCCGGTGGCCTGGCCCGACCAGACGGCGGACCTGTCGGGCGTGGACCTGACGATCTGGGCCGCCCAGAGCTCGGTGACCGTGCCGGACGCCGTGGTGTCGGCGTTCGAGGAGGCCACCGGCGCCGAGGTCGACGTCGTGACCATCCCGGACCCGTACGAGCAGGGCGTCCAGACCAAGGTCGCGACGGGCGACACCCCGGACCTCGCGTTCTGGCAGCCGACGGCGTCGATGCTCACCGCGCTGAACGCCCCGGCCAACCTGCAGCCGCTGGACGACGCCCCGTGGCTGGAGGACGTGCGCCCGGAGCTGCGGGACATGACGGGGATCCTCGACGGCACCCGGTACGCCGCGCTCATCAGCACCCCCGCGGTCATCGGCGTGTACTACAACACGCAGGTGTTCGCGGAGCACGGCATCACCGAGCCGCCGGCGGACTGGGACGCCTTCGTCGAGGTCGCCCGGACCCTGAAGGCCGACGGCGTGACCCCGTTCTTCGAGATGGCCGGTGACCGCTGGGGCACCCAGTGGTGGGTCCAGGCGCAGCTCGCCGACGCCGCGGCCGACGGCCTGTGGGACCGGGTGAACGCGCACGAGGAGTCCTTCACCGACCCGACGATCCTGGGCGCGATCGAGGAGTACAAGGCGCTGATCGACGAGGGCCTGTTCAACGCCGACATCGCGACGGCGACGTTCGAGGACCAGGGCGACGCGCTGCTGTCCGGCGACGCCGCGATGGCGATCCAGGTGAACAGCCTGTTCACGCAGCTCCAGGCCAAGGCGGACGCCGCGACGCTGGACGACACCATCGGGTTCTTCCCGATCAGCCCGTCCGGCAACGTCGGCACCTTCGTCCCCGACCAGGCGAACGCGCTCGTGGCGTTCAAGACGGGCGACGCCACCCGCGAGGCCGCCGCGCGGCAGCTGCTCGCGTTCTGGCTGGGCGACGGCTACGCGGACTTCGTCGCGGACCAGGGCACCGTCTCCGTGCTGTCCGACGTCGACTCGCCGGACTCCGTGCCGGTGGCGCTGACCCAGGTCGCGGACGCGCTCGGCGACTCCGTCGGCTCCATGCAGGCGCTCGCGGTCGCCAACCCCGACCTGTACCTGTTCCTCGCCGACATGATCCAGGGGTCCACCACCCCGGCCCAGGTCGCGCAGCAGACGCAGGACCAGTTCGCCCAGCTCGCCCAGGCGCAGGGCGTCGAGGGCTTCTGACCGACGGTCCCGGGCGGCGGGCACCCGCCGCCCGGGACCTCGCACCAGCGGGCGAGGAGACCCCATGCACGCGAGCAGCACCACCGAGGCGCCCGCCGGCGGCGCCCCCACGCCGGCGACGGCGCGCCGGCAGACCCCGCGGGTGCGACGCGCCCGCACCGACCACCGGCGCACGCGCGCGGCCGCCACGCACCCGGGCTGGTTCGCCGCCCCGGCGTTCGCCGTGCTCGGGGTGTTCTTCTTCGTCCCGACGATCTTCAACTTCGTCTACTCGTTCACCAACTGGTCGTCGTTCCACAGCGACATCGGCTTCGTGGGCCTGGCGAACCTCCAGTCGCTGCTGGGCAGCGGCACCCTGCTGCACGCCCTGCGGGTGACCCTGGTCTACGCGGTGCTCGTCGCCGTGTTCCAGAACCTGTTCGGCCTGCTGCTGGCGCTGCTGCTCGAGCGGGACACCCGGGTCAACCGGTTCGCCCGCGTCATGTTCTTCATCCCGGTCGTCATGTCGGCGCTCGCCGTCGGGTACGTGTTCCAGGCGATGCTCAAGCCGGACGGCGCGGTCAACGACGTGCTCGGCTGGCTGCTCGGCCGCGACATCGCGATCGCGTGGCTCGGCTCGACCACCTGGACGATCGTCGTCGCCGCGCTCATCCACGCCTGGAAGTGGATGGGCCTGCCGATGCTCATCTACCTGGCCGGCCTCAAGACCATCGACGAGCAGGTGCTGGAGGCCGCGCGGCTCGACGGGGCGTCCGCGTGGCAGACGTTCCGGGAGGTCCGGTTCCCGCTGCTCGCCCCCGCCGTGACGTTCAACGTCGCGACGGCGCTGCTCGGCTCCATGAACGGCTTCGACATCGTGCAGGCCACCACCGAGGGCGGCCCGGCGCGCAGCACCGAGCTGCTGAACATCTTCATCTTCCGGACCTTCGGCCAGGGCCTGTTCGCCCAGGCGACGACGATGAGCCTGATGCTCTTCCTCGTCGTCGCGGTGCTCGCCTTCCCGGTCATCCGGATGCTCCGCAAGCGCGAGGAGGTCCTGTGAGCACCGTCGTCGAAGCGACCCGCCGCGGCGGGCGGCACGGCACCTGGCGGGCGGTGCAGCCCGTCGTCGCGGTCCTGGCCGTCGTCCTGCTGATCGGGATGCCGCTGTGGATCGTCGTCGTCACCGCCGGCAAGTCGCAGGCCGAGGCGCTGAACCCCGGCCTCGCCCTGCCGACGGAGTGGCACCTGGGCGAGAACGTCGCGCAGGTCTGGCAGGACGGCCGGCTGCCGCGGGCGTTCCTCGGGTCGCTGCTGATCATGGTGCCGTCGGTGCTCGGCGTGCTGGTGCTGGGCTCGATGGCGTCCTGGGTGCTCGCCCGGCGCAGCAGCCGCGGCTGGGCCGTGCTGTACGCGCTCGCGATCTCCGGCATCGTCCTGCCGCCCGCCGTCGTGACGATCGTGCTGCTGCTGCGGCAGATCCACCTGGCGGGCACGCCGACCGGCATGGTGGGCGTCTACATGGGCATGTACATGTCGACGGTCGTGTTCTTCGTGACCGGCTTCGTGCGGACCATCCCCGTGGAGCTCGAGGAGGCTGCGCGGATGGACGGCGCCGGCCCGGTGCGGGTGTTCCGGACCGTCATCCTGCCGCTGCTCGCGCCCGTGCTGGCGACCGCGACGATCCTCATCTGCCTGTACATCTGGAACGACGTCTTCTACGCGCTGTTCGTGGTGGGCGGGCGCCTCGACACCCTGCCGCTGAACCTCTACCAGGTGGCGTCGGCCGGGCTGTACCTCAACAACTGGCACCTGATCTTCACGTACGTCGCGCTGATGAGCCTGCCGCTGCTGGTCGTGTTCATCGTCGCGCAGCGCCGGATCATCTCGGGCATCACCAGCGGCGCGGTGAAGTAGCGGCTCAGGCCGCGCCGTGGAACGCCAGGGCCAGCAGCGCGTCCAGCGGGCGCGGCGCGTGCTCCGGGGCGGGGCCGCCGGTGAAGCACCGGCAGGCGCCGTCCTGGTGCACGAGGTTGGCGTGCGGGCGCGCCACGCAGGGCGCGGGGTCGCCGGGCGTCGTCGCCGGGACGGGCGGTGCGTCGGTCGTCATGCGGGTACTACCTCCGTGCGGGGACCGCGGGGGAGCGGGCCGTGACGGCACCGGGGGGCCGGTGCCGCGGACACCGCGGGGTCGTGGGCACGTCCCCGTGGTGTCGTGTCCATCGGACGGTCGCACGGATTCCTGCGGTGTCAGGACCGGGTTCCGGCGTTCCCGCAGGTGAATTCCCGCCCGTGTGGTCGGATTCACCTCCGCGGCTGGGCCCCAGGTCCTGCCGCGGCGTTCCCGGGGCCCCGCCGGTGCGTGGTCGCGCGGGCCCGCGGCGGGCCGGGGGTGGCAGCACCCAGGACCGACCGGCGCCCTGCGGCCCGCCGCCGTAGCGTGCGTGGCGTATGCACCGGCACCAGCACGACCCCCCGCCCGTGATCGGCGCGCGCGCCCTGGTCGGCGTGCACCCCCGCGACGGCGGGCCCGTCGCGTGCTGGGTGGTCCACCCGCGGGACGCGGACGCCCGCGACGCGCTCGTCCGGTACACGGCGGCGCTCGGGCTGGGCGGCCTCGACGACCCGGCCCTGCGCGCGATCCCGGAGCACCGGGCGTCGCTCACGGCGGCGGCCGGCTGGGCGACGCTCTGGGTCGGCGACGCGACCGAGCTGGTCGCCCCGCACGACCCCGCGTGGCTGTCCGCGCTGCTCGACCGGGGGTGGGCGATGGTCGTCCTCGGCTGGTCGCCCGACCTCGCGGACGCGGACCACGCGGGCGTCATGGCCTACCTCACCAGCGGCGCCGGCGCCCGGGTCGGGGTGGTCCGGGCCGCCTGACGGACGCGGCACCGAGCAGCCGGGAGCGGTCGGTAGGCTGGGCCCCGACCTCCACCGCCGCGAACCAGGGAGCTCACCCGTGGGACGAGTCGTCGTCGATGTGATGCCCAAGCCGGAGATCCTCGACCCGCAGGGCAAGGCCGTCGCCGGCGCGCTGCCGCGGCTCGGCTTCGCGCAGTTCACCTCCGTCCGGCAGGGCAAGCGGTTCGAGCTCGAGGTCGACGGGCCGGTGACCCCCGAGGTGCTGGCTGCCGCGGCCGAGGCCGCCGCGCAGGTGCTCTCCAACCCCGTCATCGAGGACGTCGTGCGGGTCGCCGACTCCGAGGCCGACGCCGCGGCCACCGTGACGTCGGGCGGCCTGGCCTGATGACCCGCATCGGCGTCGTCACCTTCCCCGGCACGCTGGACGACCGGGACGCCGCCCGCGCGGTGCGCCTCGCCGGCGCGGAGCCCGTCGCCCTCTGGCACGCGGACGCCGACCTGCACGGCGTCGACGCCGTCGTGCTGCCCGGCGGGTTCTCCTACGGGGACTACCTGCGCGCCGGTGCCATCAGCCGGTTCGCGCCCGTCGTGGGCGAGGTCGTCGAGGCCGCCGGCAAGGGCATGCCCGTGCTCGGCATCTGCAACGGCTTCCAGGTCCTCACCGAGGCCCACCTGCTGCCCGGGTCGATGATCAAGAACGACCACCTGCACTTCGTGTGCCGCGAGCAGGTGCTGTCCGTCGAGTCCGCCGACACCGCGTGGACCCGCGAGTACCGGCAGGGCGAGCGGATCACCATCCCGCTGAAGAACCAGGACGGCCAGTACGTCGCCGACGAGCGCACCCTCGACGAGCTCGAGGGCGAGGGCCGGGTCGTGTTCCGGTACGCCGACCACAACCCGAACGGCTCCCGCCGCGGCATCGCCGGCATCAGCAACGCGCGCGGCAACGTCGTGGGCCTCATGCCGCACCCCGAGCACGCGGTCGAGGCCGGCTTCGGCCCGGACGGCGCGCGCGGACCCCGCAGCGGCACCGACGGCCTGCGGTTCTTCACCTCCGTGATGCGGGCGCTCGTCTCCTGACCGGCGTCACCCTGCGCGAGGTCCCCTGGGCCGACCCGGACGCCCGGGCGCTGCGCCGCGCCCAGCAGGCGGAGCTCAGCGCGCGGTACGGCGACGACGGCACGCCGGAACCGCCCGCCGAGCACGTCGCCGCCACGCTGCTGCTCGAGGTCGACGGGACGCCCGCGGGCTGCGGGTCGCTGCGGGACCTCGGCGGCGAGCCCGGGCACGACCCCGGCACCGGCGAGGTGAAGCGCGTGTACGTCGCGCCGCACGCCCGCGGGCGCGGGTTCGCCCGGACGCTCGTGCGCGCGCTGGAGGAGCGGGCCGCCGCGCTCGGGTGGACGCGGCTCGTGCTGGAGGCCGGGCTGCAGCAGCCGGAGGCCATCGGGCTGTACCTGTCCCTGGGGTACGTGCCGGTCGAGCGGTACGGCGAGTGGGCGGACGTGGCGGACTCGCGCTGCTTCGCGAAGCCGGTGCTCGCGGGCGGCGGGGGCGCGGGGGCGTCCGGTGCGGTCGCGTCGGCGTCGGCATCGGCATCGGCGGCGATCCCGGGCCCGGCGCCGGTCGTGGTGCCGGGCCGCGCCCGGGTGGTGCCGGATCCCGGTCGCGCCCCGGTGGTGCCGGATCCCGGTCGCGCCCCGGTCGTGGTGCCGGACCCCGGTCCGGACGCCGTGCCGGTGGTGGTGACGACGGTGGACGCGTCCGCGCTGCCGGGTGCGCCGCTCGCGGACGGCGACGTGCTCGTCGCCGTACTCGCCCGGCGCGACGACCGCCCCGCCGGGTGGGCGGCGCTCGCCCCGGCGCCGATCCCGCCGCCCGGAGTGGACGCTCCCGACGCGGGGGAGCTGCGCGGACCGGTCGTCGCGCCCGAGCCGGGGGAACCGGGTGGGCCGGAGCTGCGCGGGCCGGTGGTCGCCTCGGGTGCGCCCGGGGCCGGCGTCGCGACGGTGCTCCTGCACGCCGTCGAGGCCGAGGCCCGCGCCCGCGGGCTGCGCACGCTGGTGACGGTCGCGGACGTGCGGGACCTGGCGGCCCTCGACGGGTACCGCGCGCTCGGGTTCCGGCCCGTGCTGCCGTTCGGGCCCGGGCAGGACGACCCCCACCGGCTGTACCTGGGCCGCGCGCTCTGACACCTGCGCCCGCGATGTGGACGCCCGCTGCCGTGCCGGGCGGGCGCGGGGCTACGGTGCTCGCGTGTTCCTGAGCCGGGTGTGTTGTCGCTGAGCTGACGACCCCGCGCGCCCGCGGCCGGACGGCCCTCGCCGCGCACCCGCCTCACCCCGAGGACACCCGCATGACCCACTCCGTGCTGCACCGCGTGCCCGCGGTCGCCCCCCGCCACCTCACGCCCGCCCCGACCCGCGCGCACGCCGCCCGGCCGCTCGCGCCGGGGGCGGTGGCTGCCGTCCCGCCGCTCCCGCCCGGTGCGCGGTCTGCGCCGCCTGCGCCGCCCGCGTCCGCCCTGCCCTCCGCCGGGCCGCTGCGCCCGGGCGCCGACCCGGCCCTGCACGTCGGCAGCCCCGACTACGGGGTCCGCACCGTCGAGTTCCGGCCCGGCTCCGAGACCGCGATCGTCCTCGCCGCCGCCCGCGCGGACGTGATCCGCCTGGGCTTCAGCGCCGCCGTGCCGACCGTCCCGGCCCTCGCCCGGGTGGTCGCGCTGGTGGACGAGGCGCTGACGGAGTCCGGTCGCGACCGGTCCGAGGTCCGCGTGGTGCTGGACGTCGAGGTCGTGCTCGCGCCCGACGAGCCCACGGCCCGCCGCAAGCGTGCCTACCTCGAGCACCTGGACGCCCTCGCCGGTCTCGGCTGGTCGCCCGCCGCCACCCGCGTCGTCACCACCGCCGACCGCCTGGCCGCCGAGGTGACGGCCCTGGCGCAGCGCGCCGGCGTCGACGGGCTGGTGCTGCTGCCGCTGCCGGCCGGTGCCGCCGCCGAGGCGGCCCTCCGCGCCCTGCTCTGACCCCCGGCGCCCCGGGCTGCCCGGTCCTCGCGGGGCCGCCCGGCTCCGGGGCGCGTCCGGGGAACCCTCCCACCGG